>NZ_VOBM01000025.1:0-85748 GCF_008370005.1 Pseudomonas sp. ANT_J28 | reverse complement strand
TCTTCCAATTTTGGCCAGAAGCCGAAGACGGCTTCTTCGAATAGGCCTGATACATAGATGCAACGGGGCGGCGGTTTTTCAAAAGCGGGTAGACAGTGGGGGCGAGTCCATACATAGCAGCTGCCGAAGGCTGCGTTCGGTTCGGGCCGCGTTCGGACGCAGCAGTCGTAAACCATGCCTGCGCGGTCATCCGAAATACAGAGGTGGTTGATTGAACGACTGCTGCGCAGCCGAACGCGGCCTTCGGCAGCTGCTACAAGAATGAGATCCCCCCATGCGGAGCGGAACTGTTACTCATGCTGCAACAGTTCATGTCATGAATTGCTATTTTTCCTTTTGGCTCAAGGCCTTATTCTTGCCGGGCTTTCACGGCAAACGGCCGGAAAGCACGAAGTAATGGCGAGTGACCCGTCCGCGTCATTGGCGATAGATTTCAGATGAATTGAAGATGTTCGACTCATCGCCCCGTGTTCACTGACGTTGATTTATTGCTCCTTGATCAATCGTCTTACTTTGGCCGCTGCGTTTGCAGCGGCCTTTTTTATGGGCGGTGGTTTTGTGACGGTGGCGAAGAGCAACTTTTGTTTAAGACTGTCCTACAGGATGTTTCCGATAACGCTATAAGAAACATCTTTTTACGCAAAAGATAATCCTGCCGTTACTCCTATCCAATAGAAACCTCCCTCATCTTCATATGTAACGCCCTACACACCTCTCAGATCCGCGGCTTCCACTTCTGCTGTAACTTTAAATGGCACGAAGTAATAGTTGGCATCCCTATTCGCAATGGCTGGTCAACAAGGCGCTCTTTTTAAAACATCAAGCACATTCAAAAGGATATGAATATGCAAAAACCACCAAAACCACCACACGAAAATAACTCGAGGCCTGGCTTTCTTGAAATAACTACACCTGTCGAGATAGTAGGGGTCGCACCCGATCATTTTATACCCCCACCCCGAACGGGAACCCATCTGCAAGCAGGCCCCTTTGGGCGCGGCGTATCGACTTACAATCAAAATCGAGGCACCGTAACAAACACGACCCGAGCGTTGGAACAGGAATATCAGACCAGGTCCAGCCAACTGCCGCAAACCATCGAGGCAGAACTGGCAGCGACCCGATATGAAGGCCCAACAGATCCAGTTCCACCTTTGCAATCAGTCGCCCGGGAATTAGGGGTACTGAATAAACTCACTGAACGTAAAACAGCAGAGTTCCACAGTAAAACAGCCACTGCCAACGCGTTTTATGGAGGTGATCCATTTAACCGGCATATCAATGAATTCATGATCAAAGCCACAAAAATAGAGAAGTGGCCTGGACCGGATGGCATTGCGATGCAGTCCTTGAATCAATCACTCAGAGCCGCGATCGAAGCCAGACTGCTGTCTCAAACCTTGCAGTCGCTCCACCAGCGAACCGTCAATCTTCAACACACCCTCAATGCCATGCAGGCAACTGAACAGGCGCGGTTGGCGGCGGAACAGGAAGCACAACGAGTAGCTGCCGAGCGCGCCCGGATCGAAGCTGAACAGCAACGGCAGAGGGACATTGCCGATGCTGCACACCGAGAGCGGGTTGCTTTTTTTGCTCGTGAGCGGGCACGGTTTGTAGCATTACATGAGGCTAGGCGTCCTGCCAAGGAACAAGCACAAACTGCCGCTGAAGCAGCTGCACGCCAAGTGGCTGCAGAACAGGCACGCCTGGAAGCGCAAGCAGATCCCTTGCACCGGGCAGCTGAGGCTGACGCTGAGAAATCACGCATAGAACGAGCGCACCGAACTCAAAAAGAGCAGCGAGAACGTCAGCGTGAAAACGCACTACGCACAGAGCGGGACGTGTATCGCCAACAAGCTGAGAAAAACCGCCGAGAAAGGCTAATCCAGGCAGTGCTGGAAGCTCAGGAAAATAGGCGACAGCAGGCATTGCTGGATGCTCAGGCCGAACCGGAACGACTTGCAGAACTAGCGCGACTGACAGCCCGGAGGCAAGCACAGACTGAGGCACGCTGGGAAAACCCCGTATTCGCCCACTACGGTTCAATGGCGGCATTCGGCCCAACGTTTACCGGCACACTCGGAACTGTCGGCGTTAGTCCTGCGACTTCCTTGGCACTCAGGACCGCGTTACGTGCAGCGGTATCCGCGGCTATAGCAGCACTCGCGTCAACAGCAACGCCGGTACTGGTTGGGTTCGCCGCCCTATTGGCTCCCTCCAGGCTGGGTAACGGTGATCTTTTCTCTGTAAGTGTTCCGCTGTCAGAACTCGCTCCTGATTCAACGGCCGACCTGTATGAACTGGCAGCCGTCGGAGGGGAAATCGACCTGCCGGTGAGACTCGGCTCGAGGACGATAGGCAATAGCGTAGAGATCGTCGTTGTTGCCACTGACGGAGTGACTGTACCCGCGAGTGTGCCGGTGAGGCTTGCTCACTTTGACGCGCGCAAGAATGTTTACGTATCCGGCAGTACCGTCTCCAACGGCCCCGTCATCACCTGGACGCCGTTGATAGAACCGCAGGATCCTTCAACGGAATTTCCGCTGATCGACACTGACCTGCCGATATATGAAGGCGCTACCGTCACCCCCGACGCGGGACGAATCGATCCTTTTCCAGAGCTGGATCGCTACGGATTTGGTGGCTTCATCACCGTCTTCCCGATCGACTCCGGGATCCCTCCGACATTCACTATGTTCAGGGATCGGCGGCAGGATCCCGGTGTTGCCATCGGGAGCGGACAGTCGGTTTCAGGAAATTGGTTGGGTGCAGCTTCGACGCTGGAAGGGGCGCCGATTCCCAAGCAGATTGCGGATAAACTTCGGGGGCGGGAGTTTTCGAGCTTCAAAGCGTTTCGCAGAGTATTTTGGAAGGCCGTAGCAAATGACCCATTTCTGATTGATCAGTTTACCCAACTCAACAAAACTGACGTGAGAGATGGTCTATCACCAAGTGCCCTTCCCTCGGAGCAAGTCGGTGGACGGAAGAAGTTCGAGATTCATCATATTGAGCCTATCAGTGAAGGCGGTGCAGTTTACGACATAGATAATCTTCGTATATTGGCACCAAAGCAGCACATCGAAACTCATTCCAGAAAAGGAGAAATGTGAAATGAAACTGAAAAATAAACTCGAAGAATACACAGAGTCCGAGTATCTGAACGTTATAAATCGTTTATTCCAAGGAAAGTTCTCATCAGAGAAAGAACACGATGCATATGTTGACAACATCGTAAGCACTTCAGAACACCCAAACGGCACAGGTGTTTTGTACTACCCAGAGGAGGGTGTTGAAGACGGCCCTGCCGGCGTACTAAAAGCCATCAAACAATGGCGAGCAGCCAACGGAAAACCAGGCTTCAAACCTGAAGCACAGTAATCCAAACAAAGAAGCAAGCATTCGTGCTTGCTTCTTATACTGCCCACTCACAACCAGCCCTTATGCAAACTCGCGAGACTTCCTACCACCTACACATTTCTCGGAAAGCGACTACATAGCTCTGTAATCACGCGAAGCGTCCCAGCGATTAAGGTTAATCACACGTCAGTCATTTATTTAACCCTGCTGACTTCAACCTAATTCACTGCGAGCATTCTTTTCATGAAACCCATTGACTACAACAAATACCGCTCCACTAAAAGCTTCAACACCCGCGTACGCTTTCTTATTTTCCACTACACAGCCGGCAACTTCTCCAGTTCGGTCAATGCACTGACCGGCCCGAATGTCAGCGCCCATTATCTGGTTCCCGACATCACCGATCCGAGCTACTTGAAAGCAGGTTATACCGGGCAGGAAGTTTTCAATCTCGTCGACGAAACCAAGCGTGCTTGGCATGCGGGTGTCAGTACCTGGGGCAATCGAAGCAATCTGAACGACACGTCTATCGGCGTTGAAATCTTCAACCTTGCAACGTTTAGCCAAGGGGTTTTCAACTTTCCGCCGTATCAGCCAGAACAAATTGCCGCCATTGAAGAGCTGGCGTTGAACATCCTTGAACGCTACCCGGATATCAGCCCGTCCCATGTTCTGGGGCACTCGGATATTGCGGTCGGCCGCAAGAGTGACCCAGGGCCGAAATTCTCCTGGCATGCTCTTTACTTGAAAGGCGTCGGTGCCTGGTTCGACGATGCCACCCAAGACACCTATCTGCAGCAATTCAACGAGACCGGCATTCCAGCCCGAACCGAATTGCTCACACTGTTCAAGACTTACGGGTATGACATTTCCGGCGCGTCAACCGAACAAGGCTTCACACACCTTGTTCGAGCCTTTCAGTTGCACTTTCGCCCGGAAACCTACAACGGGATCATGGATGCGCAAACGGCCGCGAATCTGGCGGCATTGGTTCACAAGTATTTTCCTTGAAACCGCTGAAAACCAGACTTCAGTTCCGACTATCAAGAACCAGCAAGGTCAAAATAACGGTGACCTTGCTGGCTTCCATCAAATCGAATACTTCTGCAAATTCGCCATCATTTCCTTCAGCGCTTCAAGGTTGTCCTGCGGATGCGCCGCGCCTTCGAAATCGCAGATCTGTTGCCAATGCGCCGCCACATCTTCGGGTGAGAAACCGACCCGCGGATCAAACCCCGCGCCGAGGCTTCGTTCCCAACGCACCTTGCCCATCCAGCCGCCGCCGACTTCAAACAGCCCGGAGGTTTCCTGGCAGTTCTCGCTGGCGAGGTACACCACCAGCGGGCTGACCAGTTCCGGTTTGAGTTGTTCGAAGACTTGGGGCGGGATCAGGCCTTCGGTCATGCGGGTGCCGCCGGTGGGGGCGATGGCGTTGACCAGGATGTTGTTCTTGCGGCCTTCGATGGCCAGGGTGCGGGTCAGGCCGTAGAGGCCGAGTTTGGCCATTCCGTAGTTGGACTGGCCGAAGTTGCCGTAAATGCCCGAGGTCGAAGCGGTGAAGATGACGCGGCCGTAGTTTTGCTCGCGCAGGTGCGGCCAGGCGGCACGGGTAACTTTGTAGGCGCCTTCGACGTGGACGCGGTAAACCAGGTCCCAGTCGCCGTCTTCCATTTTGTGGAAGGTTTTGTCCCGCAGGATCCCGGCGTTGTTGACCACTACATCGACACGGCCGAAGGTGTCCAAGGCGTTCTGAACGATTTTGTCGCCGTCGGTGACGGAGTCATGGTTGGCCTCGGCGATGCCGCCGGCCTCGCTGATTTCAGCCACAACCCGGTCGGCTGCCGAAGCGTTTGCGCCTTCGCCCTGAGCCGAGCCGCCGAGATCGTTGACCAGCACTTTGGCGCCCTGCTTGGCGAACAGCAGTGCGTGGGCCCGGCCCAGGCCGCCGCCTGCCCCCGTGATAATCACGACTTTATCTTCGAAGCGCACAGACTCATTCATTGGGGGACTCCAGCAGGCCAGGGGACAATGAGTCCGAGTGTCAGGCACGGCGATGCGGGTCACAATGAACTGGGGTGAGGCTGAATGGTGCGCGATAAGGCAGAGGGATAATCAGGAGCAGGCGGCCTTGCGCGGCGGTGAAACCAGCTGATCGCGAAACTCCAGATAGTGCTTGAGCACCTGCCCCGGCGCCTCGGTTTGAGGGTAGTGGCCAATACCAGGCAACAAAACCGTGTCCGGGTTCGGGATCAGTTCCCGATAGCGCTTGACCATGTGCGCACCGGAGATCGGATCGACCTCACCATCGATCACCCGCAACTGCACTTCACCACGCTGCATCGCGCTGACCCAACGCTCGCGCTGGGCACGCCGCTCAGGGATGTAGGCGATCAACTTGTGCATGATCCGTGGCCCGTGATTGCTCTCGATCAGGCTCCAGAAATCATCCATCTCGCTCTCGGTGGGGCGGCTTTGGGGGCCGAAAATCTGCCGGAAACTCTTCACCAGACCGTCACGGGAAAAGGCTCGCCCGATCATCCAGCCCAAGGGGCTGAGCAGGAGTTTTTGCATCAGTATCGGGCGATGGGTTTCGGGAAACAGGCCGCCATTGAGGAACACGCAACTGGCGATATGAATGCGCGCTTCGTAATGCCGGGCCAACAGTTCCTGGGCCACGCTGTCGCCATAATCGTGAGCCAACAGGTGCACCGGCTGCTCGACCTTCACGTGCGCCAACAAAGCCTGTTGCAGATCGGCCTGCTCCAGCAGGCTGTATTCGTGGTCCACCGGTTTGGCGGAATCGCCAAAGCCGAGCATGTCGCAAGCAATCACCCTATAGCGCTGAGTCAGCGGCTGCCACAGGAAATGCCAGTCCCAACTGGCGGTCGGGAAGCCATGAATGAGCAACAGTGGCTCTCCCTGCCCCGCCGTCCAGTAACGGATGGTCTGGCCACGGAATACGAACGTCTGGCCGCGTTTGCGCCAGACACACAGGGGGATCTCGGCGAGGGCCATTAGAGTTTATAACCCGGGTCTTGTTTATCGAGTTTGCGCAGCAACGCTGGCCAGGCCAGTGCACCGCCCATCCCTTGAGCACTTTTGGTGACGCCGGCAATCATCGCCTTTGCACCCGCCAGAATCTGCGGTTCGATGCTGATCAATTCGGCACCACCGTTCTGCGCCAGCACCTGGATATCGCAGGCGCGCTGGAAGGTAAACATCATCAGGAACGTGTCGGCGATGGTAGGGCCGCAGGTCAGCAGACCGTGGTTGTGCAGCATCAGGAAATTGTTTTCGCCGAGGTCGGCTTGCAGTCGCGCCTTTTCTTCATGGTTAAGCGCAACACCTTCGTAGGCGTGATAAGCCAGGCTGGACAGGACAAACAACGACTGTTGACTGATCGGCAAAATGCCTTGTTTCTGCGCCGACACCGCGACACCCGCCGCAGTATGGGTGTGCAGCACGCAAACGACATCGTGACGAACCTCGTGCACCGCGCTGTGGATGGTGTAACCGGCCGGGTTGATCTCGTAAGGGCAGTCCATCAGCTTGTTGCCGGCCTGATCGACCTTGACCAGGCTTGACGCGGTAATCTCGTGGAACATCAGCCCGAACGGGTTGATCAGAAAGTCTTCGGTACCGGGGACCTTGGCCGAGATGTGGGTAAAAATCAGGTCATCCCAGCCATGCAGGGCAACCAGACGATAGCAGGCAGCCAGATCGACGCGGGTCTGCCACTCGGCGGCACTGACCTGGTCTTTGACACTGTGTGGCGATTGGACGGAGGTTACGCTCACGACAAGGAACTCCTGTTCTTATTATTTTGCTCACGTGAACCAGTCTAGTCAGCCTCCGAGGTTCGTGTAGTTGCATTGGCAGCCAGCTTGATGGCCTAGCGAGTCAGTACGCCAATGAACGTGGATCCATGTCAAAGTACTGCCGCCAACAACGGTGCGGCGGACAGATTCAGCAGCCCCGTCAGAACCATGACTAACCCCGTCACGGAGCCCTCTTCACCCCCCACTTCATGCGCCCGACTGACCCCGGCACCGTGTGCGCCGACGCCAAACAATGCGCCTCGAGCCAAGGCGCTGCGCAGGGGCAACCACTTGAGCAGAATGCCGCCGAGCATCGCCCCGAACACCCCGGTGAACATCACAAATACCACCGTCAGTTCCGGTACGCCGCCCAGGTCCGGGGCCAGCGGCATGGCAACAAAAGAGCCGGGACCAGAATCAGTGGTGACAGCACATAGCGCCCGGTGCGCCGGTAGATCCAGCGGCTGAATAAATAAGCCAGCAGCGTGAAGGCCAGCCAGAACATCGGCATCAGCTCAAGCTTCACAAGACCTCCTCAACTGCACCACCATTTCCACGGTAAATGCGGTCACCAGCATCACCATCAGCGTGCTGACGCCGATCACCAGCAGAATTCGCAAACCATCACTACGCAGCAAACTGCCGTAATCGAGCAGGCAAACCACACGGCCATCTGGCAGCCGAGCAGATAGATGGCCAGCAGCACGACTAATTCCGTCGCCAGTCGAGCCAAGCTTTTTAAGGTTGATGCGTTCATGGCGGAGCTGGTGGCTGCCGGTCAAGGTGTGGTGCTTTTGCCGCGCGTGGTGGCACGCGGGCTGGTGCGGCCAGGCGTGGTGCGCCTGACCTTGAACGCGCCGAGTTATTTGCGTTGGGAGATCGCCTTCATCTGGCATCAGGGCGCGTACTTGTCAAAAGCCGCGCAAGCCTGGCTCGCCTTGCTGCGCGAGCGTCCGGTCAGCCCCGCAGAGCGCTGACCAGCTCCGCCAGCCAAGGCTCGGCGTCGGTTTCCGGCGTGACGCTTTCGCTGGCGTCCAGGCGCAGCATGGGCAGGACTTCGCGCAGGCCCAGCTCGCCGAACAATTCACGCATTTGCTCGCCGCCACCGCAGAACGTATCGCCGTAGCTCGCATCACCCAGGCCAATCACGGCGCCTGGCAAGCCACGCCAGGCAGCCGGCAACTGGTCGCGAATGGCGAAATACAACGGTTGCAGGTTGTCCGGCAACTCGCCCATGCCGGTGGTCGAGGTCACCGCCAGGAAGGCTTCGGGGCCAAAGGCCTGAACATCGGTGAACCTTGCACGCGGGTTGTGCCAGGTTTCGAACCCCGCGGCGTTCAAAATGTTCGCGGCATGGCGGGCGACTTCTTCAGCCGTGCCGTACACCGAGCCGGAAAGGATGGCGACTTTCATCAATCTGATCCTGAAGCTGAATAAAAAGACGGGGGATATTAACAGCCATGGCAAAAAAGCTGCGCTTGACTCTCAATTAATGCTGATGGCCAGTAGAAAGTTCTCAGTGTTCTTTTAAAATGCATCCCACAATCAAATTGGAAAGGATTCTCCGATGATTAACGCCCAACTGCTGCAAATGGTGATCAACGCTTCCAACGACGGCATCGTGATTGCCGAAAAGGAAGGCGAACAGGACAACATCCTGATTTACGTCAACCCGGCATTCGAACGCCTGACGGGTTACACCAGCGAAGAAGTCCTTTACCAGGATTGCCGTTTTCTTCAGTCCGGGGACCGCGACCAGGAATCTCTCCCGTTGATTCGCGAAGCATTGAGCAGTGGCGGTTCCTGCCGGGAAATCCTCAGGAATTACCGCAAGGACGGCACGCCGTTCTGGAACGAACTGTCCCTTTCAACAGTGAAAAACCCGGACGATGGACAGATTTATTTCGTCGGGGTGCAGAAAGACGTCACCCGTCAGGTCAAGGCACAGCAGCGAGTCACGCAGTTGGAGGCGCAGTTGGCTGAGGTCCAGGCCGAGCTTGCCGCACTGAAAGCGACGAACGGCGAAAACAAAACGAAGAATTAATTGTCATTAACTACAATCACCAGTGACTTTGTAACTATTTTGTCGAGCAGATCATGCAACGCGACGCACTCCTGACTCAGGATGAGCTGGATTTTATCCAGACCATGCAACACAACCCGCAACTCAATGTGCGGGATGCGACGTCGAGCCTGCTCGTCAACGGTGGTTCACAGATCCGTGACTTGCTCACGCGTCTTGCCGCTCATGAGCAAGTCACCATCCAGGCCAACTTCGAAAATCAGCAAATGACTTTCCCGCTGCACCTGGTGGAAGACGAGTTTCACGCGATGCATTTACGCCTTGGCGTCCCCAGCATCTATGAAGACGGACCGATGGTCCGGCCATGGCGCCTGGTACTCGAAGAACCGGTAGCGTTGGAGAATGCCAATGGCCAGCCCGGTACGATGTGGGTGCACGAAGTGTCGTTCAAAGGTGTTTTGCTGGAAGTTCGCAACAAGACCAAACCGCCAAAACATTTCGCCTTGTGGTTCAGCCCGTCAGGCTATGAGCGCATCGCGTTGCGCGGTGCCTTCGAGAAAGAAACCGATAACGGTTTCTATGCCTATCAGTTGAATCAGGATGACAAGGACGAAACCGAGCGTCTGCGCCAGTACATCCTTCAACAGCATAGGCTGACGCATCCGGCCATGCATCTCTGATTCAAGTGTCCAGGTTGCCTGTCAGGAACTGTTTCAAACGCTGACGCATGACCAGTCCTTCGTTACCCAGACATCCAATCGACGATCCAGCCAGGCTTTCCTGCACCAGATCGGACGCATCCCCCGCCAGCATCAACTGACAATCCAGGCTCAAGGCCAGGCGTTTCAAGCGCCGTGGCAACTCGGGCGCAGGCGAGTGATTGGAAAACAGCACCAGCGCCTTGGGCTTGATCCGCTCGCAGACCAGGGCCAATTCGTCGAATGGCTGACCGATAGCCAACACTTGAATAGCCGAATCGACACTGCTCAGAAATAGCGCCGCTACCAGTACTTCGAGTTCACGACACTGATCGTTCAAGGCGCAGACAATCACCCGGCGCGGCTGCATGACACGCATCAGCAGCAGGCGTTGCAACACTCGAGAACGCAGAAAACCATCCAGGAAAAACCACTCGCTGGCCTGGCCGAATACTTCATGGCGCTGCAGTAATTGCTTCCAGAGTGGAAGCAGAATGTCCTGAAACACGACAGTCAGGGGATAACTGGAAAAGATCAGTCCATAGACCTGCTCCAGTTGAACCTCGTCAAAGGCTTTCACCGCCACCTGAACCTGTTGCTGCCATTGCGTGTAGTCAGCGTGTACGAGCTCATTCGGGATGATGTGCGGCAGGGCCTGTAGCGGTGCAATCCTAGCCAGGATCTTGCCGACTTTACTGACAGCAACGCCGCGTTCGATCCAGCCAAGGATGCTGTGGACCCGATCGATATCGGTCATCGAATACAGTCTGTGCCCACTTTCAGTGCGCGCTGGCTCTATCAGCCTATAGCGTCGTTCCCATGCACGTAGCGTGACCGGGTTGACCCCCGTCAGGCGTGCTACTTCGCGTATCGGATACAGTTCTTCCTGTTCGAGTGGAAGACCGGACTGCAATCCAGGGACAACGTCAGTCAGGACAGGCATTTTACAATTCTACGTCCATGTATAAATTGGATCCCATTCTAACTCCCCTGCCCCCACACTACTCAAGAGGTTGATGGCGACAAAAATCACTGACGTACCCGGCAAGATCAGGAATAATCCTTGCTTGTTCCAAGACGCAGCCCACCACCCCGGCGCTGCGCCTGACGAAACTCCTATCCGGAGCGACGCGATTGTCATACGGAGATACAAAATGTCTACCTCACCCGTCACGCTGATGGTTGCGCGCCGCGTCGCCGATGGGCGCTATCAAGACCTGATCGCCTGGTTGCACGAAGGCGAACAACTGGCCACCGATTTCTCCGGCTATCTCGGTTCTGGCGTGCTCGCTCCGCCCCCCGACGATGACGAATTCCAGATTATTTTCCGCTTCGCCGACGAGCAGACGCTGCACGCCTGGGAGCATTCTGTATCGCGCACCGCATGGCTGGCACGCGGTAGTGACTTGTTTGCCCATCCAACGGAACATCGTGTCAGCGGCATCGAAGGCTGGTTCGGCGCGACCGGCCAGCGACCACCACGCTGGAAACAGGCCGTGGCGATCTGGTTGGCATTCTTTCCGGTTTCCCTGCTGTTCAACTTTGTCCTCGGGCCGTTGCTGAGCGACATGAGTCTGCTGAGCCGGGTATTCATCAGCACCTTGTGCCTGACCCCACTGATGGTCTACTTCTTCATTCCCCTGTCGACCCGCCTGCTGGCCAGCTGGCTGAACACCACGCCGCAACGGCCGCTGCCCGCCGCCCCCTCCACCCAAAACCAATGATCCCCATGTGGGAACCCCACGGTAGGTGAATGCCGCCGCGCGCTGGTATAGTTTTGCTCTTACCGCGACGCGAGCCGTTCATGACCTCTTTCGTAGCCCCAATCCTCATCACCGGTGCCGGCCAACGTGTCGGCCTGCACTGTGCGCAGCGTTTGCTCGAGGATGGCCAGCCGGTAATCTTCAGCTACCGCAGTGAACGCCCCGGCGTGCAGGTTCTGCGCGACCTGGGGGCGACCGCGGTGTTTGCCGACTTCTCCACTGAGTCCGGAATCTTCGCGTTCATCAGCGAACTGAAAAACCACACCGACAGCCTGCGGGCGATTGTCCATAACGCCTCCGAATGGCTGGCGGAAACCCCGGACACCGACGCCGCAGCCTTCACCCGCATGTTCAACGTCCACATGCTGGCGCCCTACCTGATCAATCTGCATTGTGCCGACTTGCTGCAACGTTCAAGCCTGGCGGACATCGTGCACATCAGCGACGATGTGACCCGCAAGGGCAGCAGCAAGCACATTGGCTACTGCGCCAGCAAAGCCGGCCTCGACAGCCTCACCCTGTCCTTCGCCGCGAAATACGCGCCGACAATCAAGGTCAACGGTATCGCGCCAGCCCTGCTAATGTTCAACCCCGACGACAACGCGGCATACCGTGCCAACGCACTGGCCAAATCCGCGCTGGGCATCGAACCCGGCAGCGAAGTGATCTACCAGAGCCTGCGTTATTTGCTCGACAACCCTTATGTCACCGGCACGACCCTGACCGTCAACGGCGGACGGCACATCAAATAAGCGGCCCCCGCGAGGATGTTCCATGACGTTATCCCTGCCCCACAACGCCCTGTCCCAGAGCTATCGCGAGATCCTCATCGGCCTCGGTGAAAACCCCGACCGCGAGGGTCTGCAAGACACCCCGGCTCGCGCGGCAAAAGCCATGCAGTACCTCTGCCATGGTTATGAGCAAAGTGTCGAAGAGATCGTCAACGGCGCGCTGTTCGCTTCCGACAACGATGAAATGATCATCGTCGACAACATCGAGCTGTACTCGCTCTGCGAACATCACATGCTGCCCTTCATCGGCAAGGCGCATGTGGCTTATATTCCAACGGGCAAGGTGCTGGGCCTGTCGAAGATTGCACGACTGGTGGACATGTTCGCCCGCCGCCTTCAAATCCAGGAAAACCTCACTCGGCAAATCGCCGACGCGGTGCAGCAAGTGACCGGTGCGGCGGGCGTCGCGGTGGTCATCGAAGCCAAGCACATGTGCATGATGATGCGCGGCGTCGAGAAACAGAATTCGACCATGAACACCTCGGTGATGCTCGGCGCCTTCCGCGAGTCGAGCAACACCCGCCAGGAGTTCCTGCAATTGATTGGACGGAGCAAGTAGCAATGCCACAACTTCAACCAGGAACGGCACGCATCCGGGTCAAGGACCTGTGCCTGCGGACCTTCATCGGGATCAACGAGGATGAAATCCTCAACAAGCAGGATGTACTGATCAACCTGACCATCCTGTATGCCGCTCAAGAAGCGGTGCGTGACAACGACATCGATCACGCGCTGAATTACCGCACCATCACCAAGGCGATCATCGCCCACGTGGAAGGCAATCGTTTCGCCCTGCTCGAACGCCTGACTCAGGAAATTCTCGATCTGGTCATGGCCAACGAATCGGTGTTGTACGCCGAGGTCGAAGTCGACAAGCCCCACGCCCTGCGATTCGCCGAGTCGGTGTCGATTACCCTGGCCGCGAGCCGCTGACCGCGTCTGGCGCATTGTTCGTCAGACTTTTATCATCCGCGCACGATTTGATTGCACAGAGCTCGCCATGAACGATCAACAACGCCTGGAACTCGAAGCCGCCGCCTTTCGCCGGCTGGTCGCCCACCTCGACAGCCGCAAGGATGTGCAGAACATCGACCTGATGAACCTCTCCGGTTTCTGCCGTAACTGCTTGTCCAAGTGGTACAAGGCCGCTGCCGATGAACGCCAGATCGAGGTCAGCCTCGATGACGCCCGCGAAGTGGTTTACGGCATGCCGTACGCCGAGTGGAAAGCCCAATACCAGCAAGAAGCCAACGCCGAACAACAAGCGGCGTTCGCCAAAGGAAAACCCAATGAGTGATTTGAACACCCTGCGTGCCCGCCTCAAGAGCGGCGAACACGTTTTTGCCGACACCCTGGCGTTCATCGCCGCCGGCTACGACTATCAGCCTCAGGCTTTCAACAACGGCGGCGTGGAAAACGCAGCCGGGCAGAACGAAGGTTCGTGCAAGACCCTGGGTCTGGCGCTGCTGGAAGGCTTGAGCGATGAAGAAGCGCTGTTGGCGTTCGGCGAGCATTACCGTTCTGTGGTGGCGACGCCTGAGGGCAGCGATCACGGCAATATCCGTGCGTTGATTGCTCATGGACTGGCCGGTGTGAAGTTCACTCAACAGCCGCTGACTCGCCGCTAATTCAACGCCCGCGCCCACACCCGTAAATCACATCCCGACTTTTAAGATTGACCCGGCAACTTTATTTCGTTTGCCGGGTACCGCTGCTCACGGCTTAGATAAAAAGAAGCATCCCTTCTTTTGAGTCAGGTATCCATGAGCAGCGAAACCATCAGCCAGTCGATCAACATCGTTCATCCCGTCACACTCAGCCACGGCAAAAATGCCGAAGTCTGGGACACCGATGGCAAACGCTACATCGACTTCGTCGGCGGCATCGGTGTATTGAACCTCGGCCATTGCCATCCGCGCATCGTCGAGGCCATTCGCGAACAAGCCACCCGGCTGACCCACTACTCGTTCAACGCCGCTCCGCATGCGCCCTACATCGAACTGATGGATCGCCTCACCGCGTTTATTCCGGTGGATTACCCGGTCAGCGGCATGCTCACCAACAGCGGCGCAGAAGCGGCGGAAAACGCCCTGAAAATCGTGCGTGGCGCCACCGGTCGCACGGCGGTCATCGCCTTCGACGGCGCCTTCCATGGCCGCACCCTCGCCACGCTCAACCTCAACGGCAAAGTCGCGCCCTACAAACAGAAAGTCGGCGTGCTGCCGGGTCCGGTATATCACCTGCCCTTCCCGAGCCAGGACAACGGCGTGACCTGCGCCGAGGCCCTGAAGGCCATGGACCGGCTGTTCAGCGTCGAGATCGACGTCGACGACGTCGCCTGTTTTATCGTCGAACCGGTGCAGGGCGAATCGGGCTTCCTGGCGCTGGACGTGGAGTTCGCCCAGGCGCTACGCCGCTTCTGTGATGAAAAAAACATCGTGCTGATCGCTGATGAAATCCAGTCCGGCTTCGGACGCACCGGCCAGCGTTTTGCATTTTCGCGACTGGGCATTGAGCCGGACCTGATTCTGCTGGGCAAAAGCATCGCCGGCGGTGTGCCGCTGGGGGCGGTGGTCGGGCGCAAGTCGCTGCTCGACACCTTGCCCAAGGGCGGACTGGGCGGCACCTATTCGGGCAACCCGATTGCCTGCGCCGCGGCACTGGCAACCCTGGACGAGATGACCGATGCGAACCTGCACGCCTGGGGCTCGCAACAGGAAGAGGCCATCGTCAGCCGCTATGAGGCCTGGCGCGCCAACAAGCTTTCCCCGTTTCTGGGCCGCTTGACCGGCCTTGGCGCGATGCGCGGTATCGAACTGATCAATCCCGACGGCACACCCGCCTCAGCGCAGTTGACCCAATTGCTGGCCCTGGCCCGCGACGCCGGTTTACTGCTGATGCCCAGCGGCAAGTCGCGCCACATCATTCGGCTGCTGGCACCACTGACTACTGAGGCAGCGGTGCTGGAGGAAGGGCTGGATACCCTCGAGGCTTGCCTGGCGAAGCTTTCCTGAAAAGCAAACTACGATCAGGGACTGACATAGCGAATTATGTTCGCTTGTAGTCCCCGATTTTGCGTCGCAATACTGGCCAAATACCCCTTTTACCAAGCGAGATCACTACCACCTACAAGCCTGAGGCGTTCATGTATCACGACAATATAATTTATAAAAAAAAGTCCAATGATCCTCAATTCCTGCTTGGCGTAGCCGTGGTGCTGTTTCTCGGCTCCTACCTGATGAACCTGGGTAACAGCGCCCTCAGTCATTTCCTGCATCCGCTGCTGGGCAATGCCCCGGACAGCCTGACTGCTCGCAATATCGCCATCGGCCTGGCGATTGCCGCACTGGGCACGCTGAACTTTCACGTCCTCGGACGCTTGAAATTCAAAGTGCAGACCACCGTGGTATGGATCGAACTGCTGATCCTGTTTCTGGCGTTCTTCGACACATTCGACCTTTCCTACAGCTTCATCCTCGACAAGATCGGTTTCCTGATCATCCAGGGCGCCGCGACCACGCTGTACATCTCCGCCGTGGCGATCGTGATTGCCTTCGTGCTGGCGTTGATCGGTGCCGTGGCCAAGCTGTCGAACAACGGCCTGGCCAATGCCATCGCCTCGTTCTACACCTCGTTTTTTCGCGGTGTTCCGCTGCTGATCCAGATCTACCTGATTTACCTCGGACTGCCGCAACTGGGTTATGTGGTGGACGCAGTGCCGGCCGGCATCCTCGCGTTGTCGCTGTGCTACGGCGCCTACATGACCGAGATTTTTCGTGCGGGCATCCAGAGCATTCCGGTGGGTCAGTGGGAGGCCTCACGAGCCCTGGGCATCAGCCCGTTCAAGACCCTGAGCCGGGTGATCATGCCGCAAGCCTTGCGGGTGATCATCCCGCCCACCGGCAACCAGTTCATCGCCATGCTCAAGGACAGTTCGCTGGTGTCGGTGATCGGCGTCTGGGAATTGATGTACCTGGCCAAGACCCAGGGTCGTGCGGACTTCCGCCACCTGGAAATGCTGATCACCGCCGCGATGATTTACTGGGCCCTGTCGTTCATCCTCGAACGGGTGCAGGCGCGGATCGAAAAACGGGTCAACCGATCCATCGCAAGGGGCTGATGCGTGATGACTACGGCAGAACGAATCGACCTGGCACCTGTTGCGCAGACCAGCCCTTCGATGATTTCCATCATCGGTTTGAACAAGTGGTACGGCGACTTTCACGCGTTGCGCGATGTCGACCTGAACGTCGCCGCCGGCGAAATCCTGGTGGTGTGCGGACCGTCGGGCTCAGGAAAATCGACGATGATTCGCTGCATCAACCACCTGGAGAATTTCCAGAAAGGCCACATTCAGGTCAACGGCATCACACTCACCAGCGAAGCAGAAAGTGTCAGCGCGGTGCGCCGGGAAATCGGCATGGTGTTCCAGAGCTTCAACCTGTTCCCACACTTAAGCGTGATGGACAACCTGACCCTGGCCCCGCAACTGGTGCAAGGCGTGTCGGGCGCTGAGGCGAAAAAACGCGCTCAGGTCTACCTGGAGCGGGTGCGAATTGCCGAACACGCCGACAAGTACCCTTCGCAACTGTCCGGTGGCCAGCAGCAACGCGTGGCGATTGCCCGGGCGCTGTGCATGAACCCCAAAGTGATGTTGTTCGACGAACCAACCTCGGCCCTCGATCCGGAAATGGTCCACGAAGTGTTGGACGTGATGGGTGAGTTGGCCACCGACGGCATGACCATGATTTGCGTAACCCACGAAATGGGTTTTGCCAGCAAGGTCGCTGACCGCGTGCTGTTCATGGACCAGGGCCAGGTCATCGAACAAGCCACCCCTTCCGAGTTTTTCAACAACCCGCAAACCGAACGCGCACAGAAATTCCTGTCGCAGATCATTGGTCACTGAGCACTATTTGCCCCTTCATAACAATAACGATAAGTGGAGATGGACATGGTCAGCAAAAAACACGTAATCGCAGCCGCAATGTCGCTGGTGTTCGTCGGCGCCGCCAACGCCGGAGCCGTACTGGACAAAATCCAGAGCAGTAAAACAATGACCGTCGCCACGTCGGCGACCTGGCCACCCCAAGGGTTTATCAACGACAAGAATGAAATCGACGGGTTTGATATCGATGTTTCCAAGGAGATCGCCAAGCGTCTCGGCGTCGAGGTCAAGTTCATTACCCCCGATTGGGACGTGATCACCGCCGGCAAGTGGAACGGGCGCTGGGACATGTCCGTGGGCTCGATGACCGCCACTAAAAGTCGCGCGCGAATTCTCGACTTCCCCGCGACCTACTACTACGTGCCCTACGTGTTTGCGGTTCACAACAAATCCACACTCACCGACCACAAAGCGCTCAATGGCAAAACTATCGGTGTCGAAGGCGGCACCACGTCCGAGGATTACCTGAACCAGGCGCTGGCCATCGAAGCGACGGACCTGCCCCCCGTCACCTACGATGTACAGACCAAAAAGATGAAAACCTATGCCGGCTCCCTTGGACCGTTGGATGACTTGCGACTGGGCGACGGTGTTCGTCTAGACGGCATCCTCACTCAGCGCAGCACGCTGGAAGCGGCCATCAAGAAAAATTACCCGCTGCGTGCGGTCGACAACGGCGTGGTGTTTTACGAACCCCTGGCCATTGCCACCGACAAGGGTGACGCGGAATTGAAGGCCAAACTCGGTCAAATCATCGGCGAGATGCACAAGGACGGCACGCTGACCAAGCTGTCGACCAAGTGGTACGGCGTGGACTATTCGACCGTCCAATAACCCCGCCCACTGTGGGAGCGAGCTCGCTCCCACAAAGGCCAGGTGTTCGCTTAAATGACCGGCAACCTATCAAGGATTGACCATGTCCTTCCCCACCACTTGGTATTCCCAAACCTCGCTGCCCCGCGCAGCCAGGCCCGAACTGCGCACTGACGAAACTTGCGACGTCTGCATCATCGGCGCCGGGATCGCGGGCCTTACCGCGGCCCTGGAGCTGACCCGGCGCGGCAAACGCGTGATCATCCTCGAAGCCCGGCAAGTCGCCTGGGGCGCGTCCGGTCGAAATGGCGGCGTGGTCTCGCCGGGCTGGGCTGAAGGGTCGGGAGCGATCCGCAAGAAACTTGGACTGGAACAGGCCAAGGCGCTCTTTCAAATGTCGGTCGAGGGTGTGGAGATTGTCCGCCGCAACATCGCCGAACTGGCATTGTCCGGTTGCGATCCATCCGCCGGTACGATTCGGGTCAAGCGTTACGACGACAGTGCTGGTGTGAAAAACCACATCGAGAGCATGCGCCGGGACTTCGGCTATGAACTCAACTACCTCGACACTCCTCAGGTCCGCGAGCGGGCCCACACCCTGCGTTATTTCCAGGGCATCGAGGATCCGAAGGCGCTGCACTTTCACCCGCTGAATTATTGCCTGGGACTGGCCCTCGCCATCGAAGCAGCAGGAGGCCGGATCTTCGAACAATCAAAAATGCTGGCCTGGCATCGCGAAGGCGCCGACAAAATTGTCCAGACCGCTCACGGCACCGTGTGCTGCCAGGACCTGGTGTTCTGCGCCGGCGGCTACGGCGGCCCGGAGTTGCAAAAACTCAGCCGCGCCTACCTGCCCATCGCTACCTATGTAGTGCTGACCGAGCACCTGGGCGATTCGATCAAAAACGTCCTCGACTCCGGCGCCGCGTTCTCCGACGACCGCCGCGCCTCAGACTATTACCGCGTGGTCGAAGGCGACCGCCTGCTCTGGGGCGGACGCATCACCACCCGCAACGAACAGAACGAAAAGGCCCTCGCCGCCATGCTCAAGGCCGACATGGTGTCGGTCTATCCACAACTGGCCCCGGTCAAAATCGAATTGGCCTGGTCCGGCCTGATGGGTTACTCCACCAACAAGATGCCCAACCTGGGATTGCTCGAACCGGGCGTCTGGGCCTGCACCTCGTTTGGTGGCCATGGCTTGAATACCGGCTCGATTGGCGGCAGGGTCATCGCCGAAGCGGTGTGCGGGGAAAGTGCGCGTTATCAGTTGTTCAAACCGTACTTGCTGGACTGGAACGGCGGGCCGTTCGGGCGGATTGCCGCCAATGCCATCTATCAATCGTTGAAAGTCATGGACTTCGTCCAGGAGCGATTTCGCGGCTGATCGCAATCGACTTCGGCCAATGCAAAAACCTGTGGGAGCGAGATTGCTCGCGATAGCGGTATGTCAGTCGATATCACTGTTGAATGATAAATGGCTATCGCGAGCAAGCTCGCTCCCACAAGGGCCGGGGTCGGCAATGCATCTTTTTATATATGCACAAAAAAACCGGCCGAAGCCGGTTTTTTCATTTCAACACAATCAGAACGAAGCGTTCTGCAGGTCGTCAAGGTAACGCTCGGCGTCCAGTGCCGCCATGCAGCCGGCGCCGGCCGAGGTGATGGCCTGACGGTAAACGTGGTCAGCCACGTCACCGGCAGCAAAGATACCTTCGAGACTGGTGGCAGTGGCGTTGCCGTCACGGCCGCCCTGCACAACCAGGTAGCCGTCTTTCAAGGTCAGCTGACCTTCGAACAGCGAAGTGTTCGGGGTGTGGCCGATGGCGATGAACACGCCGTCAACTGTCAGCTCGTCGAAGCTGCCGTCGTTGTTCTTCAGGCGGGCACCGGTCACGCCCATGTTGTCGCCCAGAACTTCGTCCAGGGTCGAGTTCAGCTTCAGGATGATCTTGCCTTCGGCAACTCGGGCATTCAGCTTGTCGATCAGGATCTTCTCGGCGCGGAAGGTTTCGCGACGGTGGATCAGGGTGACCTTGCTGGCGATGTTGGCCAGGTACAGCGCCTCTTCAACGGCGGTGTTGCCGCCACCGACCACGGCCACTGGCTTGTTGCGGTAGAAGAAACCGTCGCAGGTCGCGCAGGCCGAAACGCCTTTGCCCATAAACGCTTCTTCCGACGGCAGGCCCAGGTAACGAGCGCTGGCACCGGTGGCGATGATCAAGGCGTCGCAGGTGTAGGTCGCGCTGTCGCCGGTCAGGGTGTACGGCTTGGCAGCGAAGTCCACGGCATTGATGTGATCGAAGATGATCTCGGTTTCAAAGCGCTCGGCGTGCTCTTTCATGCGGTCCATCAGCGCCGGGCCGGTCAGGCCGTGGACGTCGCCAGGCCAGTTATCGACTTCGGTGGTGGTGGTCAGTTGACCGCCGGCTTGCATGCCGGTGATCAGCAGTGGCTTGAGGTTGGCACGGGCGGCATACACCGCGGCGCTGTAACCGGCAGGGCCGGAACCGAGAATAATCACTCGCGAATGACGGACTTCAGACATGACCTGCTCCTGTTGACCGGCCCGAAACTTCTGGCGCGGAACGCCGGGTTGCCGGCGGGAATAAAAAAGGACCGTTGAAAGCACTTGGGGAAAGCTTGAGCCCGACAGTCCTGTAAAAAGTATGGGGTGCAGCGTATCGAGGGGGCGAAGATTAAGGAAATACGGTTTAACAATCCAGCTCATAGGCGGTCTCTATCCCATCACGATGGATACATAGGCGCCTTTGTTACAGTTAATGTCGATGCTGCTACCGCGCTTTCGCCCGTCAGGCAAAGCCGGTAAGGTCGGCGCGTTTCCCCTTTGCTCGGAGCACGTTATGCCCGCCCCCGTTCTGTCCGGCCCGCAATACCTGCGCGAAGGCCTCAAGTTGGTCCTGAGCCCAAGCCTGCGCTTGTTCGTGTTGCTGCCCTTGGTAATCAACCTGGTGCTGTTCGTCGGATTGATCTACCTGGCCAGCCATCAATTCAGCCTGTGGGTCGATACGTTGATGCCGTCCCTGCCCGACTGGCTGAGTTTCCTCAGCTATGTGCTCTGGCCGTTGTTCGTGGTGCTGGTGGTGTTGATGGTGTTCTTCACCTTCACCATGCTGGCCAACGTCATCGCCGCGCCGTTCAATGGTTTCCTCGCGGAAAAAGTCGAAGTCGTGGTGCGTGGCACGGACGACTTCCCGACCTTCAGCTGGGGCGAACTGATCGCCATGATCCCCCGCACACTGGCCCGGGAGATGCGCAAACTCGGTTATTTCCTGCCCCGCGCCATCGGGTTGTTCATCCTCTCGTTCATTCCGGTGGTTAACATCATTGCCGCACCATTGTGGCTGCTGTTCGGGGTGTGGATGATGGCGATCCAGTACATCGACTACCCGGCGGACAACCACAAACTGGGCTGGAACGAGATGCTTGCCTGGTTGCGCGAGAAGCGCTGGCAGAGCATGAGCTTTGGCGGAAGTGTTTATCTGGTGCTGCTGATTCCGGTGGTCAACATCCTGATGATGCCGGCTGCCGTGGCGGGAGCGACCTTGTTCTGGGTGCGTGAACGCGGCGCGGAAAACCTGGTAGTCCAGCGCTGATTCGGTCACAAATTCATCATCCCATCGTCACACTGACGACATGGCCTCAGCCGACACTGAGGTCATGACGACAGCTCTGCATATCACTCTGATCACCGAAACCTTCCCTCCCGAAATCAACGGAGTGGCCAATACCCTCGGTCGCTTGTGTGACGGCTTGCGCGCGCGCGGGCATCAGGTGGAACTGGTGCGACCGCGGCAGGGTTGCGATCAGCAGTTGGGCAGCGACGATGCGTTGTTGCTGTGTCGGGGCTGGCCGCTGCCGGGTTATCCCGGCTTGCAATGGGGTCAGTCGTCTATGCACAAGTTGCTGCGGCGCTGGAAGCGTCATCGCCCGGACGTGCTGTACATCGCCACTGAAGGACCGCTGGGATTGTCCGCGTTGCGCGCGGCGCGGCGCTTGGGGATTTCCGTGGTCAGCGGCTTTCACACTAATTTCCAGCAGTACTCCAGTCAGTATGGGCTTGGACTGCTGACGCGATTGCTGACCCACTACCTGCGCTGGTTTCACAATCGTTCGACGCTGACCCTGGTGCCGAGCGTGAGTCAAAGAATGGAACTGGAGCGCCGGCATTTCGAGCGCCTGGCGTTGCTGTCGCGTGGGGTCGACAGCCAGTTGTTTCACCCGACCAAGCGGCTGACGTCGCTACGCGAACAGTGGGGTTTGGCCGACAGTGACATTGCCGTCATCCATGTAGGTCGCCTGGCACCGGAGAAAAATCTCGGCTTGCTTAAGCGCAGTTTCGAAAGGCTGCGTACGACTTATCCACAGAAAAACCTGAAGTTGATCGTGATCGGCGACGGTCCGCAACGAGTGGTCCTGGAGAAAGAACTGCCCGAGGCGATTTTCTGTGGCTCACAACGCGGCGAAGCCTTGGCCAGTCACTATGCGTCGGGGGATGTGTTTCTGTTTCCCAGCCTGACCGAAACCTTCGGCAATGTCGTGCTTGAGGCGCTGGCCTCGGGACTGGGTGTGGTGGCCTACGATCAGGCAGCAGCGGCTCAGCACATTCGCCATGGCTACAACGGCGTGCTGGCGATGCCGGGGGACGAAGAGGCGTTTTGCGATGCGGCGTGTTGGCTGTTGGAGGAGCGCGAAACCTTGCGCTGCGTGCGGCTTAATGCGCGTCAGCATGCGAGTCGCCAGGGCTGGGCAGCGATTATCGAGCAGTTTGAGGGGCAGTTGCGCGGGGCTTGTCAGACCCCGCTTGCCTCAGGCATAGAGCCTCAGCTTAAACCAGGGTCATCAACGCCTCACGGCTGAACGGCAGGATGTCTGCTTCACGGCCGTCACGCACTTTCTGCGCCCAGTCCGGGTCCACCAGCAGCGCACGACCTACCGCCACCAGATCGAACTCATCATTGTTCAAACGCTCCAGCAGTTTTTCCAGGCTGGCCGGCTGCGCGATCTTGTCGGTGTTGACCATGAACTGCAGGAACTCGCCATCCAGGCCGACGCTGCCCACGGTGATGGTTGGTTTACCGGTGAGCTTACGGGTCCAGCCGGCCAGGTTCAGCTCGGAACCGTCGAACTCCGGCTCCCAGAAACGGCGCGTCGAGCAGTGGAAAATGTCCACGCCGGCGTCGGACAACGGCTTGAGGAACTCGCCCAACGCTTGCGGGGTTTGTACCAGACGCGCGGTGTAATCCTGCTGCTTCCACTGAGAGAAACGGAAAATAATCGGGAAGCCTTCGCCGACCGCAGCACGCACAGCCTCGATCAGTTCAATGGCAAAACGCGAACGGTTAGCCAGGCTGCCGCCGTATTCGTCGGTGCGCTGGTTGCTGCCTTCCCAGAAGAACTGGTCCACGAGGTAGCCGTGGGCACCGTGAATTTCCACGCCGTCCATGCCGATGCTCCGGGCATCTTTGGCGGCCTGGGCAAATGCGGCGATCACGTCCTGGATATCTTGCTGGGTCATGCCGTGAACCACGACCTGACCGTCCTTCAATTTCTCCGACGGACCGTAACCCGGCACGCTGGCGTGCGGCTCGGTGCCGATGCGGCGCACGCTGCCGACATGCCACAGCTGCGGAACGATCTTGCCGCCTTCAGCGTGAACCGCGTCGACTACTTTTTTCCATCCGGCCAGCGCCGCTTCGCCGTAGAAATGCGGTACGTTCGGGTAACCGTTGGAAGCCTTGTGGCCGACCGTGGTGCCTTCGGTGATGATCAGACCAACACCCGCAGCGGCGCGACGACGGTAGTACTCGATCACTTTGGAATTTGGAACGCCACCCGGCGAAAACGAACGGGTCATCGGTGCCATGACGACACGGGTCGGCAGTTCGAGGGTACCGAGGTGGAACGGTTTGAACAGGGCTTTGACAGGCATGGGACGCTCCACGAAAACAGTATCGACGGGACATAGGTTTTATGACGGCGATAATATGCGGAGCGGCAAGCGATGCACAGCACTATTGATTGCGGTGATTAAGGTTAAAAAGGCAGGCATAAAAAATCGCAGCTCAGAGGCTGCGATTTTTTTTGGTTCAGCTCAGCGCTTTTTCGATCGCATGAACGACAGACGGATCATCCGGCGCCGTGCGCGGCGAGAACCGTGCCAGCACGCGACCATCCTTGCCCAGCAGGAATTTTTCGAAGTTCCAGGTAATGTCACCGGGAAATTCAGCACCCTCGCCCGCCAGCAGACGGTACAGCTGATGACGATCGTGACCGTTGACTTCCAGCTTGCTGGACAACGGAAAACTCACGCCGTAGTTGAGGCTGCAAAACTCCTGGATCTCTTGCTCGGTACCCGGTTCCTGCCCGGCAAACTGGTTGCACGGCAGGCCCAGTACACTGAAGCCTTTGTCCTTGTATTGCTGGTAGAGGTTTTCCAGCGCCGCGTACTGAGGGGTCAAGCCGCATTTGGAGGCGACGTTGACCACCAGCACGACGTTCCCCTTGAAGGGCGCCAGAGGTAGCTCCTGACCATCCAGGCCTGTCAATTTAAGGTCGTGAAAAGCACTCATGACGAACTCCAGATTCCCGTGTTCTTCTCGAAACAGCCACTTGGCGGTGTTACCAGGGACAGCCGCTGACTAAAAAGGCGCCCCTCGGGCGCCTCTCCAGTTCTCGAAAGCTTAGCGCAGAAAATCAGTGGTGATGGCCACCTTCGCCATGGACGTGACCATGAGCGATTTCTTCCTGGCTGGCATCACGGATGTCGATGATCTTGACCTGGAAATTCAGGCGCTGACCCGCCAACGGGTGGTTGCCGTCGACGGTGACATCGTCGCCGTCCAGATCGCGAATGGTGACGATCTGCATCTGGCCGTCCGGAGCGGATGCGTGGAACTGCATGCCCACTTCCAGCTCGTCGACGCCTTCGAACATGCTGCGGCTCAACGTGCTGACCAGTTCGGCAGCGTATTCGCCGTAGGCATCTTCAGGTTCAACGGCTACGGTCAGCTCGTCGCCGACAGCTTTGCCTTCCAGTGCCTTTTCCAGGCCCGGAATGATGTTACCTGCGCCTTGCAGGTAGACCAGCGGCGCGCCGCCGGCGGAGCTGTCGATGACCTCACCAGCGTCGTTGGTCAGGGTATAGTCGATGGAGACAGCCTTATTGGCGGCGATCAGCATGGGGCGAGACCTTTTGCATAAGAATGAAGAATGGCCAAGTTTAGCGAAGCAATCGCCCGAAAGCGAACACAACCCGGACAGACGGGTGGCAGCGAAAGGCTCAACGGTCACAGGCTTCCATCAGGATGAGGACGGGCACTGGGTGGCCGAGCTTTCCTGCGGTCACACCCAACACCTTCGCCACCAGCCACCGTGGCAATCGCGCGCCTGGGTCCTGGACCCCGCGCAGCGTATTGAAAAAATAGGCCAGCCCTTTGATTGCGGTTGGTGCGCACAAGGCTCGGTTAGCGATAACCTTGGCGACTGAATTTCGGTAAACGGCCAGACATAGGTCGTCACCATTGCCATGCACCTTTAGAGAATTCGCATGCAAACTTTTTTTATCGCGCCCACCGATTTTGGTGTGGGTCTGACCTCCATCAGCCTCGGGCTGGTGCGTACCCTTGAGCGGGCCGGCCTCAAGGTCGGCTTTTTCAAACCGATTGCCCAGCCGCATCCGGGTGACACCGGGCCTGAACGGTCCACTGAACTGGTGGCGCGCACTCACGGTTTGAAACCGCCTCAGCCGCTTGGTCTGGCGCACGTCGAGCGTATGCTCGGCGACGGTCAACTGGACGAGTTGCTCGAAGAAATCATCACCCTCTATCAGCAGGCGGCTGTCGGCAAAGATGTGCTGATCGTCGAAGGCATGGTCCCGACCCGTAGCGCCAGCTACGCCGCGCGGGTCAATCTGCATTTGGCCAAGAGCCTCGACGCCGAAGTGATCCTGGTCTCGGCGCCGGAAAACGAAGTGTTGACCGAACTGTCCGGCCGCGTGGAATTGCAAGCGCAATTGTTCGGCGGTCCGAAAGACCCGAAAGTCCTCGGCGTGATCCTCAACAAGGTCAAAACCGACGAGAGCATGGAGGCTTTCGCTTCGCGCTTGAAAGAGCATTCGCCATTGCTGCGCAGTGGCGATTTCCGTCTGCTGGGTTGCATCCCGTTCCAGCCGGAATTGAACGCCCCGCGCACTCGCGACGTCGCCGATCTGATGGGCGCGCAGATTCTCAATGCCGGCGATTACGAAACCCGGCGCATGACCAAAATCATCATCTGCGCCCGCACCATGCGCAACACCGTGGAGCTGCTCAAGCCCGGCGTGCTGGTGGTAACCCCCGGTGATCGCGACGACATCATCCTCGCCGTGAGCCTCGCGGCCATGAACGGCGTGCCGCTGGCCGGGCTGTTGCTGACCAGCGACACCTTGCCCGACCCGCGCATCATGGACCTGTGCCGTGGCGCCTTGCAGGCTGGCCTGCCGGTGTTGTCAGTGAGCACCGGTTCCTACGACACCGCCAACCAGTTGAACGGTTTGAACAAGGAAATCCCGATCGACGACCGCGAGCGCGCGGAGATTATCACCGACTTCGTCGCCAGCCACCTCGACGCCAAGTGGCTGCACCAACGCTGCGGCACGCCACGGGAAATGCGCCTGTCGCCCGCCGTGTTCCGTTATCAATTGATCCAGCGCGCCCAGGCTGCCAACAAACGCATCGTCCTGCCTGAAGGCAGCGAGCCGTTGACCGTGCAAGCCGCGGCGATCTGTCAGGCGCGCGGCATTGCCCGTTGTGTCTTGCTGGCGAAACCGGCGGACGTCGAAGCCGTCGCCCGCGCCCAAGGCATCGAGCTGCCGCCAGGGTTGGAGATTCTCGACCCGGACCTGATTCGCGAGCGCTACGTCGAGCCGATGGTCGCCCTGCGCAAAACCAAAAGCCTCAACGCACCGATGGCCGAGCAGCAATTGGAAGACACCGTGGTGATCGGCACCATGATGCTGGCGCTGGATGAGGTCGACGGATTGGTGTCCGGGGTCATTCACTCCACCGCCAACACCATCCGCCCGGCCCTGCAACTGATCAAGACCGCTCCGGGCTGCACGCTGGTGTCGTCAGTGTTCTTCATGCTCTTCCCCGAGGAAGTGCTGGTCTACGGCGACTGCGTGATGAACCCGCACCCGAGCGCCAGCGAACTGGCTGAAATCGCCCTGCAAAGTGCCGACTCGGCAGCCGCCTTCGGCATCACTCCGCGCGTGGCGATGATCAGCTACTCCAGCGGTGAATCGGCCAGCGGCGAAGAAGTCGAAAAGGTTCGCGAAGCGACATTGCTCGCCCACGAGCAACAAAACTCGCTACTGATCGACGGCCCATTGCAATACGACGCCGCCGCTAACGAAACGGTGGCCAAGCAGCTGGCACCGAACAGCCAGGTGGCCGGTCGCGCCACGGTGTTCGTGTTCCCCGACCTGAATACCGGCAACACCACCCACAAAGCGGTGCAGCGCAGCGCCGACTGCGTCAGCCTCGGGCCGATGCTGCAAGGCCTGCGCAAACCGGTGAACGACCTGCCGCGCGGCGCGCAAGTCGACGATATCGTCTACACCATCGCGTTGACCGCGATTCAAGCTGCCAACCGACCTTTGGATCTTTAAATGCTGGATTCCCTACCTGCACCGCTGCGAGGCGTGATTGCCTCGCTACTGTTGGCGCTGAACACGATTGCCTGCTGCACACCGCTGTTCATCGTGGCGATTTTCAAACTGCTATTGCCCTTCCCCGCCGCCCAGCGTTTTACCGATTGGCTGATGGGCCACATCCACGAAGCCTGGATTAGCAACAACAAGGCCTGGATGGATTTGCTCGGACACACGCGCTGGAAACTCAGCGGCCTGGAAGGCCTGGACTATCAGCACTCGTATTTGATCACCAGCAACCACCAGAGCTGGGTCGACATCATGGTGTTGCAGTACGTGCTGAACCGGAAGATTCGCCCGCTGAAGTTCTTCCTCAAACAGGAACTTATCTGGGTGCCGGTGATTGGTCTGGCGTGGTGGGCGCTCGGCTTTCCGTTCATGAAGCGCTACTCCAAAGCCTACCTGGAGAAGCACCCGGAGAAGAAAGGCAAAGACCTGGAAACCACCCGCAAGACCTGCGACAAGTTCCGCCATAACCCGGTGGGGATTTTCAACTTCGTCGAAGGCACGCGTTTCACCGAAGGCAAGCATGCCCAGCAGAAATCGCCTTTCCGCCACTTGCTCAAACCGAAGGCTGGCGGCATTGCGTTTGTGCTGGATGCCATGGGTGAGCAACTGGAAGCCATCGTCAACGTGACCATTCACTATCCGGCCGGGCGTCCCGGCTATTGGGATCTGCTGTGCGGGAATGTGAAGGATGTGGTGGTGCACTTTCAGGAACTGAAGATTCCACCGCAGTTCATCGGCAAGAACTACGACCAGGACGGCGAGTATCGATTGCAGTTTCAGGGCTGGATCAATCAGCTTTGGGATGACAAGGATGCGCTGCTTGAGCAGATGCATCGGGAGTACCCAGCGAAGTAATCCGGCGTCTATACCGGCCTCTTCGCGAGCAAGTCGAAGACGATTTCAGGGACACAAAAAAACCCGCCGATGATCACTCATCGGCGGGTTTTTTATTAACGGCTAACGCTTAGATCGCGCCGCGCTTACGCAGCAGATCCAGCACCTGCTTGACGCTTTCTTCCAGCGACAGCGACTGAGTGTCGACCACAAGGTCGGCGTCCAGCGGCACGTCGTACGGGAAGGAATCACCCGGGATGTTGTCCCCGGCCGCCGCGTACAGGCCTTGTGGGTCACGCTCGGCACAGACCGTCGGAGAGGCCTGGACGTAGACCGTCAGCAGACGTTCCTTGCCGATCAGTTCCCTGGCCTGTTCACGTCCTTCGGCACTCGGCGCAACAAACGCTGCCAGCGTCAGCAACCCGGCTTCGTTGAACTGACGCGCAACGTGCGCCGCACGACGCCAGTTCTCGGTACGTCCGGCGCGATCCTGTGGCAGACCTTTGTTCAGGTCGTGACGCAGGTTCTGGCCATCGAGCACAAACACTGCGCGGCCCATGTCGAACAGCTTGCGTTCAACCGCGTAGGCCAGGGTGCTTTTGCCCGCGCCCGACAGGCCGCTGAACAACACGGTGGCCGGTTGCTGGCCGAAACGCTGGGCGCGTTCTTCGGTGGCGACGTGCGCCAGTTTGCCGTGGTGCGTGCTGCTGCCATGGCTCAACGGCTGAGCGATGATCATGCCGGCCGCAACGGTGCCGTTGGTCAAGCGATCGATAACGATGAACGAACCGGTGGTGCGGTTGCTCGCGTAACCGTCCAGCGCAATGGCCGCATCGAGGCTGATCTTGACCCGACCGATTTCGTTCAGTTGCAAGGCACTGGCAGGGCCTTCTTCCAGCGTGTTCACGTCAACACGGTTGACGATGCTGGTGATCGAACCCGGCACGTACGAGGTCGCGCGCTTGATGTCGTATTTCTTGCCCGGCAGCATCGGCTCTTCGGCCATCCATACCAGCATGGCGTCGAAGGCGTCAGTCACTTGTGGCAGGTTGTCGGCGTGTACCAGCAAGTCGCCGCGGGAGATGTCGATTTCGTCTTCCATGGTCAGCGTCACCGCTTGACCGGGACCTGCGTGCTCCAGCTCACCTTCGAAGGTAACGATGGATTTCACGCGGCTGCTCTTGCCGGACGGCAGCACCACAACTTCGTCGCCCTTGTGCACGACGCCACTGGCCAGGGTGCCGGCGAAACCACGGAAGTTCAGGTTCGGACGGTTGACGTACTGCACCGGGAAACGCAGGTCGGTGTAGTTGCGATCATTGGCGATCTCGACGGTCTCGAGAATTTCCATCAGCGACTGGCCGGTGTACCACGGCGAGCGCTCGGACTTGTTCACCACGTTGTCGCCTTTCAACGCCGACATCGGCACGAAGGCCATGGTGGTCGGCTTGAACGCGATGCCTTCGGCGAACTTCAGGTAATCGGCCTTGATCGACTCGAACACGCTTTGGTCAAAACCATTGATGTCCATCTTGTTGACGGCCACCACGATGTGTTTGATGCCCAGCAACGAGGCGATGAAGCTGTGGCGACGGGTCTGGGTCTGCACGCCGTAACGGGCGTCGATCAGGATGATCGCCAGGTCACAGGTGGAGGCACCGGTGGCCATGTTACGGGTGTACTGCTCATGGCCAGGGGTGTCGGCGATGATGAATTTGCGTTTGGCGGTGGAGAAGTAGCGGTAGGCAACATCAATGGTGATGCCCTGCTCCCGCTCGGCCTGCAGGCCGTCGACCAGCAATGCCAGGTCGATATCGTCGCCGGTGGTGCCGACTTTTTTCGAGTCGCGGGTGATGGCTTCGAGGTGATCTTCGTAGATCATCTTGGAGTCGTGCAGCAGGCGCCCGATCAGGGTGCTCTTGCCGTCGTCGACGTTGCCACAGGTCAGAAAGCGCAGCATTTCCTTGCGTTCGTGCTGGCCCAGGTAGGCGAGGATGTCCTCGCTGATCAAATCAGATACGTGCGACATGACAACCCCTTAGAAATAACCCTGACGTTTCTTTTCTTCCATCGAGCCTGCGCCATCGTGATCGATGACCCGGCCCTGGCGTTCGGAAGTTCGCGTCAGGAGCATTTCCTGAATGATGTCAGTCAGGCTGGTGGCCTCGGACTCGACCGCACCGGTCAGCGGGTAGTCGCCGAGGGTACGGAAGCGGACCTTCTTCTTGACGATGCGCGCCTTGTCTTCGTCGCTCAGGTGATTGAGCAGGCGTTCGTCGTCGATCATGATCCAGGTGCCATTCATCTCGATAACGTCGCGCTCAGCGGCGAAATACAGCGGCACAATCGGGATGCCTTCGAGGTAGATGTACTGCCAGATGTCCAGTTCGGTCCAGTTCGACAACGGGAAAACACGAATCGATTCGCCCTTGTTGACCTTGCCGTTGTAGACATTCCACAACTCGGGACGCTGGTTTTTAGGGTCCCAGCGGTGCTTGGTATCGCGGAAGGAATACACGCGCTCTTTGGCACGGGACTTCTCTTCGTCGCGACGGGCACCACCGAACGCAGCATCGAAACCATACTTGTCGAGGGCCTGCTTGAGGCCTTCGGTTTTCATGATATCGGTGTGCTTGGCGCTGCCGTGGGTCAGCGGGTTGATGCCCTGCGCGACGCCATCGGGGTTCACGTGCACGATCAGGTCAAGGCCGAGTTCTTCAACCATACGGTCGCGGAACGCGTACATTTCCTTGAACTTCCACCGGGTGTCGACGTGCATCACCGGGAACGGCAGCTTGCCCGGAAAAAATGCCTTGCGCGCAAGGTGCAGCATCACGGCGGAGTCTTTACCGACGGAGTACAGCATCACCGGGTTATCGAACTCGGCGGCGACCTCGCGGATGATGTGGATGCTTTCGGCCTCCAGCTGTTTCAGATGCGTCAGTTTGTCGACCATGGCTACTCACGAAAACGATCTTATGGACGGCCAGCGGGCCGTGTTCGAGCGGGGAATCCTAGCACAGCGACCTCTTCTAATCAGGACGCAAGCTAGATCGAAAGGGCATATGAATATACCCCCTCGTTTGGGCCGTCAGATGGGATTCGGGCAATCAATGAAGATGTGCTCAAGGGCAAAACGCCGCGCCAGATAATCCCCGAGTGCCTGCACGCCATAGCGCTCTGTGGCGTGATGGCCGGCGGCGATGAAGCTGATGTCATTTTCCCGAGCGCTGTGGAAGGTCTGCTCGGACGCCTCACCGCTGAGGTACAAGTCGACGCCCGCCAGCACGGCCTGATCGATGTACCCCTGACCGCCACCGGTGCACCAGCCAACGCGGCGAATCATCTCGCTACCTTCGATCAGCAACGGCTCGCGGCCCATGACTTCTTGTACGCGACGGGCAAAATCGCGGGCCGTCACCGGCTCGTTCAATGAACCGACCAGGCCGACAACTTTGAGATTGTCCGGATCCAATGGGCCTTCCACCGTGATATCGAGCTGACGTGCCAGTTGAACGTTATTGCCGACTTCCGGGTGCAGATCCAGCGGCAGATGGTAGGACAACAGGCTGATATCGTGCTTGAGCAGGGTTTTCAACCGACGTTGCTTCATGCCGGTGATGCACGGATTCTCGCCCTTCCAGAAGTAGCCGTGATGCACCAGCACCAGATCGGCGCTGGCTTCCACTGCGGCGTCGAGCAACGCCTGGCTGGCGGTGACGCCACTGACGATGCGCATGACCTGCGGCCGGCCTTCGACCTGCAACCCGTTGGGGCAGTAATCGGCAATCTTTGCACTGTTAAGGTAACGGTCGGCTTCTTCGACCAGGGTGCTCAGGGCGACGGCCATAAAAGACTCCTAAATATCCCGTTCAGAGGCACGCTTCGCCTCGTATAATGCGCGACATTATGGGCGGTCTCATACCGCCTGCAACCTCTCAGGACGTGCTTAATGCTCAAGGCGCTGCGTTTTTCCGGCTGGCCGCTGTTGGCCGGCGTGCTTATTGCTCTGTTAATCATCCAGCGTTACCCGCAGTGGGTCGGGCTCCCAAGCCTTGACGTCAACATGCAGCAAGCCCCGCAAACCACCACTATGCAACAGGGTCCGGTGTCCTATGCCGACGCAGTGACCACGGCCGCACCGTCGGTGGTCAACCTGTACACCACCAAAGTCATCAACAAACCGAACCATCCGCTGTTCGAGGATCCGCAGTTCCGCCGCTTCTTCGGCGACAACTCGCCCAAACAGAAACGCATGGAGTCGAGCCTCGGCTCCGGCGTGATCATGAGCCCGGAAGGTTACCTGCTGACCAACAACCACGTGACCACCGGTGCCGACCAGATCGTGGTGGCGCTCAAGGACGGTCGTGAAACCCTGGCCCGGGTGATCGGCAGCGATCCGGAAACCGACCTTGCAGTACTGAAAATCGATCTGAAGAACTTGCCATCGATCACTGTCGGGCGTTCCGACAACATCCGCATCGGCGACGTAGCCCTGGCCATCGGCAACCCGTTCGGCGTCGGCCAGACCGTGACCATGGGCATCATCAGCGCCACCGGGCGCAATCAACTGGGCCTGAACAACTACGAAGATTTCATCCAGACCGACGCTGCGATCAACCCCGGCAACTCCGGCGGTGCGCTGGTGGATGCAAACGGCAACCTGACCGGCATCAACACGGCGATCTTCTCCAAGTCCGGCGGTTCACAGGGTATCGGTTTCGCAATCCCGGTGAAGCTGGCGATGGAAGTGATGAAGTCGATCATCGAACACGGCCAGGTGATTCGCGGCTGGCTCGGTATCGAAGTGCAGCCGTTGAGCCAGGAACTGGCGGAATCGTTTGGCCTGTCGGGGCGCCCGGGGATTGTGGTTGCAGGGATCTTCCGTGACGGTCCGGCGCAGAAGGCCGGCCTGCAACTGGGTGACGTGATCCTCAGCATCGACGGCGAACCCGCCGGCGATGGTCGTCGTTCGATGAACCAGGTCGCGCGGATCAAACCGACCGACAAGGTCACGATCCAGGTGATGCGCAACGGCAAAGAGCTCAAGCTCACCGCCGAGATCGGTTTGCGTCCGCCACCGGCACCGGTTAAAGAGAAAGAAGAAGAATAAGCGCTAGCCCGAGTATCTCGGGCTAATAGCAGACACTCTCATCGGAAATGTTATATTGTTTCAATATCTCAATTGGAACAACATAACATGTCGTCTCGAACAATGGCCTCCGTGGCAAGTCTTGCCCTCGGCCTGCTGGGCGATCCGGTCTTCGCCGAAGAGCCCGGCACCCTCGAACTGGACGCTATCAGCGTCACCTCCGACTACGAATCCCCCACCGGCCCGGTCAAGGGCTACCGTGCCACTCGCTCCTCCAGCGCGACTAAAACCGACACCGCGATTCGCGATATCCCGCAATCCATCAGTGTGATTCCCGTCAGTGTGCTCAAGGATCTGGGCAGCACCAGCGTCGAGCGCGCGCTGGATTTTGCCGGTGGCGTGTCGAAGCAGAATAACTTCGGCGGCCTGACGCTTTACGAATACAGCGTGCGCGGCTTTACCACGTCGGAGTTCTACAAGGACGGTTTCAGCGCCAACCGTGGCTATCCGAGCGCTCCGGACGTGGCCAATATCGAACGCATAGAAGTGCTCAAAGGACCGGCCGCCAGCCTCTATGGTCGTGGCGATCCGGGCGGTACGGTGAACATCGTCACCAAAAAACCCCAGCCAGAAGCCTTCACCACACTGCAAACCAGCGCCGGCAGCTGGGATCGCTATCGCACCGCCGTGGACGCCAACACACCGCTGGATGATGACGGCAACGTTCTGTCCCGGGTGAACCTGGCGGTCGAGGACAGCCACAGCTTCCGCGATCACGTCGACAGCCAGCGTGTGTTCGTTGCGCCTTCCTTCAGCTGGCAACTGAACCCGGACACCAGCCTGTTGGTGGAGAGCGAATTCGTGCGCCACAGCTCGACATTCGATCGCGGTATCGTAGCGCCGAACAATAAACGGAGCGGCGTCTCCTGGTCGACCTTCCTTGGCGAACCCAACGACGGCAACATCGACAACCACAACAATCTGCTGCAGGCCGCCCTCGAACATCAGCTCAATGACAGCTGGAAACTGCGCCTGGCCAGTCATTACAAGGAAGGCAAGCTCTGGGGCTTCGCCTCCGAAAACCGTCCCTTGAACGCCGATGGCCACACCATCAACCGTCGCTACCGCGAGCGCGATACCAACTGGCACGACAGCATCACCCAACTCGAACTGCGCGGTTTGTTCGACATCGGCAGCTGGCAACACGAACTGCTGATCGGCAGCGAATACGAGAATTTTCGCAAGAACGAACGGGTCACGACCATTGCCGGCGGCCCTTACGCCATCGATATCTATCGGCCGATTTACGGCCAGCCGAAACCTGATGGCCCGCGCTCCGGGACCGACTTCTTCGAGCATGTCGAAAGTCAGGCGCTGAACCTTCAGGACCAGATCGTCTTCACCGACAAACTGCGCGGCATGCTCGGTGCGCGCTTCGAGCATTTCGAACAAAGCATCGACGATCACAGCCGCAACGCGACCAGCCGCCAGCGCCACGACGCACTGACCCAGCGGGCCGGGCTGCTCTACCAACTGACGCCCGAAGTGGGGTTGTTCGCCAACGCCTCCACTTCGTTCAAACCGAACAATGGGTTGGACGCCGCCGGCAAATCCTTCAACCCGGAAGAAGGCGTCGGTTATGAAGTCGGGATCAAGAGCGAGCTGTTCGACGACCGCATGAGCACCACCCTCGCCGCCTTCCATATCGAAAAGGAAAACGTCCTGGCGCTCGATCCAAGCACCGATTCCAGCCGCGCCATGGGCAAGGCCCGCAGCCAGGGTGTCGACCTGCAAGTCACTGGGCAAGTGACCGATGCCGTGCGAGTGATCGGTGCTTTCGCTTACATCGACGCCGAAGTCACCCAAGGCGACAAGGTGATTCCCACCGGCAGCCGAATTCTCGGCGTGGCCAAACGCAGCGGCAGTCTGTTGGGCGTTTATGAATTTCAGGACGGCCACTTGCGCGGTTCCGACGTCGGCGCGGCATTCACGTATGTCGGTGATCGCTCGGGTGAAGCCGGCAGCGATTTCGAACTGCCGGCCTACCACACCGTCGACCTGCTGGCGCATTACAAGGCCAGCGAAAACGTCACCGTGGGCCTGAACCTGAACAACCTTTTCGACGAGAAATACTTCGAGCGCTCCTACGGCAACTACTGGGTCAACCCCGGCGAGCCGCGCAATTTCACCGTCAGCCTGACACTCAATCTGTAAAAGGAAGTTCCCATGCAACAGCTCAAACCTCTGGCGCTGCTCGGCTTGTTGTTCGCAACCCAAGTCTCGGCCCATGGTCTCTGGACCGAACAACGTCGCGGCAACATCGAAGTCATCTACGGCCACGGTGCCGAAGACAATACCTTCAAGGCACAGAAAATCAGCGGCGCCTGGGCGTATGACGTCAACGGCAAAATGATCCCGGTGACCGTGCAGCGCCTGGCCGATCACGCGCGCCTGCAATCACTGAAGCCACCTGCCGTGATGGCGGTGGCGCTGAACAATGGCATGTGGTCGCAAACGGCGGACAAGAAATGGATCAACGAAGGACGCAGCAAAGTGCCGGGGGCTATTGAGTCGACCCAGACCTTCAAGTACAGCCTGGCGATATACCAGCCGGGGGCGAAACTGCCGAAGCTCGATCAGATGAAATTGCTGATTCTGCCGGAGGTTGATCCGCTGACCGTGGGGCCGGGCAAGTCGTTGCCGGTTCGAGTGCTATTGGACGGTAAACCGGCGGCGGGCGTGAAGCTGGTGGGCGACTATCGCAGCGCTCCGAATACGTTAAGCACCGAGACCGATGCAGAAGGTCGGGCGCAAGTATTGGTGCGTAATGAAGGATTGAATGTAATTGCGGCGCAGATGGAGATTCCGCTGAAGGACAACCCTGATGTGGCGACGCGCGGGCTGTTCACGTCACTGACCTTCCTTGGCGAACCGCATCACGAGTAACCCACCAACCCTTGTGGGAGCGTGGCTTGCCCGCGATGGGGACACCGCGGTGCAATAGGTAGACCGCGTTATCGTTTATCGCGGGCAAGCCACGCTCCCACAGGATCGGGTATGCCTTACAGGTCACCCAGGCCGTCGATCAACGCCTGATTCTGCTCCGGCGTGCCGATCGAGATCCGCAGGAACTGGGCAATCCGTTCCTGCTTGAAGTGCCGAACGATCACGCCTTGCTCGCGCAACTTCGCCGCCAGCGCTGCCGCATCGTGTTTCGGATGACGAGCGAAAATGAAGTTCGCCGCCGACGGCAACACTTCAAATCCCTTCGACTCCAGCTGCGCAACCACCTTTTCACGATGCTCGATGACCAACCGGCAGGTGTTGTCGAAGTACTCACGATCTTCGAACGCTGCGGCTGCACCGACATTCGCGAGGCGATCAATCGGATAAGAGTTGAAGCTGTTCTTGATCCGCTCCAGCGCCTCGATCAAGTCCGGATGCCCCACCGCCAGCCCAACCCTCAGGCCGGCCAGCGAACGGGACTTGGACAGGGTCTGGGTTACCAGCAGGTTCGGATAACGGTCCACCAGGCTGATCGCCGTCTCACCGCCGAAATCGATGTAAGCCTCATCGACCACGACTACCGAATCCGGGTTGGCCTTGAGGATTTGCTCCACGGCATCCAGCGCTAACAGGCAACCAGTCGGTGCGTTCGGATTAGGGAAGATGATCCCGCCGTTCGGCTTGGCGTAGTCCGCCGGGTTGATCTGGAACTGCTCGTCCAGCGGCACCGCGTCGAAGGCAATGCCGTACAACCCGCAGTAAACCGGATAGAAGCTGTAGCTGATGTCCGGGAACAGTAGCGGCTGATCGTGTTGCAGCAAACCGTGAAAGATGTGCGCCAGGACTTCATCGGAACCATTGCCGAGAAACACCTGATTGCTCTGCACGCCGTAGTACTTGGCGACTGCTTGCTTGAGCACATCACTGTTCGGGTCCGGGTACAGACGCAAATTGTCATTCAGTTCGGTCTGCATCGCCGCCAAGGCTTTTGGCGATGGTCCGTACGGGTTTTCGTTGGTGTTGAGCTTCACCAGCTTCGCCAGTTTCGGTTGCTCGCCCGGCACATAAGGCACCAGATTCTTGACGAACGGGCTCCAGAATTTACTCATCTTCAGTTCCCCTGCCCTTGTAGAGAGTCTTCGTCAACGATGCGGTATTCGGCACTGCGCGCGTGAGCGGTCAGCGACTCGCCACGGGCCAGCACGGAAGCGGTTTTGCCCAGTTCCGACGCCCCCTGCTCAGAGCAGAAGATGATCGACGAACGCTTCTGGAAGTCGTACACACCCAGTGGCGAGGAGAAACGCGCGGTGCCGGAGGTTGGCAACACGTGGTTCGGACCGGCACAGTAGTCGCCCAAGGCTTCGGAGGTGTGACGGCCCATGAAGATCGCGCCAGCGTGGCGAATCTTCGGCAGCCAGGCCTGCGGATCAGCAACGGACAACTCAAGGTGTTCCGGCGCGATGCGGTTGGCCACCTCGATGGCTTGTTCCATGTCGCGTACCTTGATCAGCGCGCCGCGGCCGTTGATCGAGGTTTCGATGATCTCGGCGCGTTCCATGGTCGGCAGCAGTTTGGCGATGCTGTCGGCGACCTTGTCGAGGAACTCGGCGTCCGGGCTGACCAGAATCGCCTGGGCGTCTTCGTCGTGCTCGGCCTGGGAGAACAGGTCCATGGCAATCCAGTCCGGATCGGTCTTACCGTCGCACACCACGAGGATTTCGGAGGGGCCGGCGATCATGTCGATGCCGACCTGGCCAAACACGTGGCGCTTGGCCGTGGCGACGTAGATGTTGCCCGGACCGACCACCTTGTCGACCTTCGGCACGCTTTCGGTGCCGTAAGCCAGCGCGGCGACCGCTTGAGCGCCGCCGATGGTGAACACGCGGTCGACGCCAGCGATGCAAGCCGCAGCCAGCACCAGCTCATTGATTTCACCACGAGGCGTCGGTACCACCATGACCACTTCGGTCACACCGGCCACCTTGGCCGGAATCGCGTTCATCAGTACCGAGGACGGATAAGACGCCTTGCCGCCCGGTACATACAGGCCGGCGCGATCCAGCGGCGTGACCTTCTGGCCCAGCACGGTGCCGTCGGCTTCGGTGTAGCTCCAGGAATCCTGCTTCTGTTTCTCGTGGTAGCTGCGTACTCGGGACGCGGCTTTTTCCAGCGCTTCACGCTGAGGCACAGTGATTCGGGTCAGGGCCAGTTCCAGGCGTTCGCGAGGCAGGATCAGGTCCGCCATGGACGCGACCTGCAGGCCGTCGAACTTCTGGGTGAACTCCACCAGCGCCGCATCGCCACGCTCGCGCACGGCCTTGATGATGTCCAGCACCCGCTGATTGACCGAGTCGTCAGACACACTTTCCCAGCTCAGCAAATGATCCAGATGATGTGCGAAATCCGGGTCAGCAGCGTTGAGTCGGCGAATTGCAGTCGGTGCGGTCATAGCGAGAGCCTCATAGGAATGGCGAAAACTCAGGTACCCGAAGGTGCGCTGACGTTTAATAATGAATCGCGTTGGTACTGTGGTCACGTCAGGCTGCGTTGCGGGACGAAGGTAAGGGTTGTTTCCTTACCGAGTCCCGCAACGCAGCCTGACGCGACCACAGTGCCAACCCGTAGGGCCTTGCTCCAAAAGGCAAGCCGCTACGCGCTTCTTACTTCTGAGAAAAAAATCTTCTACTGCCATAAGTTGCCTTTTGGAGTAAGGCGCGATTCATTATCAAGCGTCGGCGCACCTTCCCCACCATCGATCCGCTTGGGCACCTGAGAATTCTGGCTATGAGGCGGATAGACGGGCGCGACTTAACGTCGCGCTGGTAAATCAGCCGCGGTGTCGAGACTCCACTGCCTTGCGCAGGGTGTCGATCAACGCCTGGATACGGGCGTGCTGCATTTTCATCGAAGCCTTGTTGACGATCAGCCGGGAGCTGATGTCGGCAATGAAATCCTGGGGTTCCAGACCATTGGCGCGCAGGGTGTTGCCGGTGTCGACCACGTCGATGATCTTGTCTGCCAGACCGATCAGCGGCGCCAGTTCCATCGAGCCATAGAGCTTGATGATGTCGACCTGACGGCCCTGCTCGGCATAGTAGCGCTTGGCAACGTTGACGAACTTGGTCGCCACCCGCAAGCGGCCCTTGGGCTCGACATCGCCGACACGGCCGGCGGTCATCAGCTTGCAGAGGGCAATTCGCAGGTCCAACGGCTCGTACAAGCCCTGGCCGCCGTATTCCATCAGCACATCTTTACCCGCGACGCCCAGGTCCGCGGCACCATGTTCGACGTAAGTCGGCACATCGGTGGCGCGTACGATCAGCAGACGTACATCGGCCTGGGTCGTGGGGATGATCAGCTTGCGGCTCTTGTCCGGATTCTCGGTCGGCACGATGCCCGCTTCAGCCAGAAGCGGCAGGGTGTCGTCAAGGATGCGGCCCTTGGACAGTGCGATGGTCAACATGGGAAACGTCAGTCCTTATCAGGCTACTGATGCCCGGTCGCAAATGGCGCCGGACACACTTCGAGGGCTTTCTCAATAATGAAAAGACACCCTCGATTTGAAACGAAACCAACGGGCACGTCCCTGTGCCCATGCAACAGAAACTAGCCCGGTACGCGGCGGATCTTGGCGCCGAGCATCTGCAGTTTCTCTTCGATGCACTCGTAACCACGGTCGATGTGGTAGATGCGGTCGATCAAGGTGTCACCTTCAGCGATCAACGCCGAGATCACCAGGCTGGCCGAAGCACGCAGGTCGGTGGCCATGACTGGCGCGCCCTTGAGCTTTTCGGTACCGGTGACGATGGCAGTGTTGCCTTCGACCTGGATCTTGGCGCCCATGCGGTGCAGTTCGTAAACGTGCATGAAGCGGTTTTCGAAGATCGTCTCGATCACGGCACCGGTGCCTTCGGCAATGGCGTTGAGGGAGATGAACTGCGCCTGCATGTCGGTCGGGAACGCCGGGTATGGAGCGGTGCGCACGTTAACGGCTTTTGGCCGCTTACCGTGCATGTTCAGCTCGATCCAGTCTTCGCCGCAGGTGATTTCGGCACCCGATTCCTTGAGTTTCTCAAGAACGGCTTCGAGGATGGTCGGATCCGTATCCTTGACCTTCACACGGCCGCCGGTCACAGCAGCTGCGACCAGGTAAGTGCCGGTCTCGATACGGTCAGGCATCACTTTGTAAGTGGTCGGGTGCAGACGCTCGACGCCATCGATGGTGATGGTGTCAGTCCCGGCACCAGTGATCTTGGCGCCCATGGCGATCAGGAAGTTCGCCAGGTCGATGACTTCAGGCTCGCGAGCGGCGTTTGCCAGAACGCTGCGGCCCTTGGCCAGAGCGGCCGCCATCATGATGTTTTCGGTACCGGTCACACTGACGGTGTCGAAGAAGAAGTGCGCACCGCGCAGGCCACCTTCAGGCGCCTTGGCCTTGATGTAGCCGCCTTCGACGTCGATGACCGCGCCCATGGCTTCGAGGCCACGAATGTGCAGGTCAACCGGACGCGAACCAATGGCGCAACCACCAGGCAGTGCGACTTCGGCTTCACCGAAACGGGCAACCATCGGGCCCAGCACCAGGATCGACGCACGCATGGTTTTCACCAGTTCGTACGGAGCGATCAGGGTCTTGATGGTGCGCGGGTCGATTTCGACGCTGAGTTTCTCGTCGATCACCGGCTCTATGCCCATACGACCGAACAGCTCGATCATAGTGGTGATGTCGTGCAGGTGCGGCAGGTTGGCCACGGTCACCGGGCCATCGCACAGCAGGGTTGCAGCCAGGATCGGCAGGGCAGAGTTCTTTGCCCCGGAGATGCGGATTTCGCCATCAAGACGAACGCCACCGGTAATTATCAATTTATCCATAAGAATCTCGACGCCCTTGGGCTCAGGTGCGCTCGGCCCAGGCCGCGCTGCTGAAAAATTTCATAGTGACCGCATGGATGCTGCCATCGGTGATCCATGGGTTCAAATGGGCATAGATCTGCTGCTGACGCTTCACCGGGCTCAACGCCGCCAGTTCATCGCTAATCACGTTCAGCTGAAAGTTGCAGCCTTCGCCCTCGACTTCTACTAGGGTTCCTGGCAGCTTTCCTTCAAGGAAGCTCTTCACTTCTACGGCCTGCATGCTCAACCTCAATCGGCGCCCTGTGTGCGCGGGTCGGACATCATACAAAAAAGCCCCGCGCCTGCGAACCCCGCGAAGCAGGACTCTGACGGGGGGCTTCTTTATAGATGCGGTTAGGGATGCGCCAACAACTCGGTCAATTCGCTGACCTGAGCGATTTCGCGCATGTCTTCTGGCATCCCGCGGATGCTCAGCGCCTTGCCGGCCGCCTCTGCATCACGCATGAAGCACAGCAGCAGCGACAAGCCGACACTGCTGGACTTCAACACTGCCGAGCAATCGACCACCAGTGCAGCGGCCTTGCTGGATTTGATCAGCGCCTGCCCCTGCTTGCGCAAACCGGGGCCAGTGCGGTAATCCAGCATGCCGCTAAGCGTCAGCTCGCCGGATTCGCTCATGCGAATGGCCGACACACTCATTGAGCTTGCGTCTCGGTTGTTTGCTTCTGGCTGGCTTCCTTGGCTTTGGCGACTTCCCCGGCCCAACCATTGATGGTCTTGTCCAGGTCGTTGCCATTGCGCTGCATCGCATCAGCGAACTGATCGCGGAACAGCTTGCCGATGTTAATGCCGTTAATGATTACGTTGCGCAGTTTCCACTCGCCATTGATCTTTTCGAGTGTGTAAGACACAGGATAGACCGCACCATTGGTGCCCTTGACCGTCATGCCAACGCTTGTACGGTCTCCCGACTCATCCTTGGCAGGGTCTACGACGATCCCCTGATTGTTGTATTCGAGCAAAGCGTTGCCATAGAACTGGAACAGACCCTTTTTGAAGTTTTCTTCAAAGGTCTTCATTTGCGCAGGCGTGGCTTTGCGCGAGTATTTAACCGTCATGATGCTCTTGGAAATGCCCTCGGCATCCACAACAGGTCCGACGATGTTGTCCAGCGCGGCATAAAAGTCTTTCGGATCCTGCTTGTACTTCTCTTTATTGGTCGCCAGATCGGCAAGCAACCGATTGGTGGTGTCCCGTACAAGTTCGTGCGCAGAAGGCGCCGCCACGGCGTTAGCCATCAAAGGCAGGGCCGAGAGTAATACCAACAGGCCACGTCGCAAGGTAGAGATCATTCAAAAGCTCCTCATTTGGCGTCTTTACTAACGGTATTGAGCAGAAACTTACCGATCAGATCTTCGAGTACCAGCGACGACTGCGTGTCGTGGATGGTTGCACCCTCCTTGAGCAAGGTTTCTTCCCCGCCCACGCTGAGCCCGATGTACTTCTCGCCCAACAGTCCAGCGGTCAGGATAGATGCAGTGGAGTCAGTCGGCAGGTTATCTACGCGCTTTTCCAGCTGCATGGTCACTCGACCGGTGAAACTGTCGCGATCCAGATCGATCGCCGTGACCTTGCCGATGGTCACACCGGCCATGGTCACTTTAGCTCTGACCGTCAAACCGGCGATATTGTCGAAATACGCATAAAGTTTATAAGTGTCGGTGGTTGCGCTCGGGGACAGGCCACTCACCCGCAACGCCAGCAACAGCAAAGCCAGGATGCCAGCCAGCAAGAAAAGGCCGACACCGATTTCCAGGGTGCGGTTTTGCATCAGAAATCTCCAAACATCAAGGCGGTCAGAATAAAGTCCAGGCCGAGTACAGCCAAAGAGGCATACACCACGGTCTTGGTAGTGGCACGACTGATCCCCTCGGAAGTGGGCTCGCAGTCATAGCCTTGGAATACGGCGATCCAGGTCACGACAAAGGCGAAAACGACGCTTTTGATGATGCCGTTGAGCACATCGTCTGCAAAGGTCACGCTGTTCTGCATGTTGGACCAATAGGAACCTTCATAGACACCCAGCCAGTCGACGGCCACCCACGAACCACCCCAGATCCCCACCACGCTGAAAATCATCGCCAGCACCGGCAGGGAAATGAAGCCGGCCCACAGGCGCGGGGCAATGATGTACTTGAGCGGGTCGACACCAATCATTTCCAGACTGGACAACTGCTCGGTGGACTTCATGTTGCCGATTTCGGCAGTCAATGCCGAACCGGCGCGCCCGGCGAACAGCAATGCCGTGACCACGGGGCCCAGTTCACGCAACAGCGTCAGCGCAACCATCTGGCCGACCGCCTGTTCAGAACCATAGCTGGATAGAATGTTGAAGCCTTGCAGCGCCAGCACCATGCCGATGAATACCCCGGAGACCACGATGATCACCAGGGACATTACGCCCACCGAATGCAGTTGCTTGATCAGCAAGCCAAAACCGCCGCCAATGCCGCCACGGCCAAGCAAGGCATGAAACAGGAATATCGCCGAACGGCCGAACACCCCCAGCACGTCAATGCCAGAGTGGCCGAACCGGCGAACCCGTTCTATTAGTGAAATCTTGCGCATCAACGCTGCCCCAGAAGATCTGCGCGGTAATCCGTCGCTGGAAAGTGATAGGCGACCGGACCGTCAGGCTCGCCTGTCATGAATTGACGGATGCGTGGCTCCTGCGAGTTCATCAGCTCCTCGGGAGTGCCCTGCCCCAACACCTGGCCTTCGCCGACGACATAGATGTAGTCGGCGATGCTCGCGGTCTCGGCCAGGTCGTGGGAGACCACGATACTGGTGATGCCCAGCGCATCGTTGAGCAGGCGGATCAGACGCACAAGCACACCCATGGCGATGGGGTCCTGGCCGACAAAGGGCTCGTCATACATGAGAATTTGCGGATCCAGGGCAATCGCCCGGGCCAGAGCGACACGACGCTTCATGCCGCCGGACAACTCGTCAGGCATCAGGTCGATGGCGCCACGCAAGCCCACGGCCTGCAATTTGAGCAGGACAATGTCCCGGATCATTTCTTCCGGCAATTCGGTATGAACGCGTAGCGGAAAGGCGACGTTCTCGAACACATCGAGATCGGTGAACAGCGCACCACTCTGAAACAGCACGCCCATGTGCTTTCGCGCATCGAACAGATCACTGCGCGACAGTTTCGGCAGGTTCTGTCCATTGACCCAGACTTCGCCTTTGGTGGGCCGCAACTGTGCGCCCATCAGCCGCAAAAGCGTGGTCTTGCCACACCCGGAAGGCCCCATGATGCCGGTGACCTTGCCGCGCGGGATACGTATATCGACGTTATTGAAAATGCTGCGCGTTCCGCGCTTGAAGGTCAGTCCCTTCAGCTCGACCGCGTAGGCTTTATCGGCACTCATCTAAACTCCTTGCGATGCAGCCTCTCACTCGGACGCCTGACTTTCTAGCGAAAGCACATCCCTCCCGGGCAGGCCGAACTGGCGGCGAACTATATCACTGCAAAGGCCAAGCGCCCAAGGCCCAAGCCGGGCCATGTTGAGGAACATGACGGGGTAAAAGCTTCTATCCAGGGGGATTCGGTAACAGGGAATGACAAAGCGCGACAAACTTGCGTGAGGGTTTCGATCATTACCGTTATAATCGCCGCCTTTTCATCAGGCTATACGATTTCTGACATGAGCCAATCCAGCGACCTGATTCAATCTGCCCAACGCACCATCCGCCTCGAACTGGAAGCCGTACAAGGCTTGTTGCCCCGTATCGACGCAGATTTCGTACGCGCTTGCGAGATGATTCTGGCCAGCAAAGGGCGCGTGGTCGTGGTCGGCATGGGCAAGTCGGGGCACATCGGCAACAAGATCGCCGCCACCCTGGCCAGTACCGGCACCACGGCTTTTTTCGTGCACCCGGCCGAAGCCAGCCACGGCGATATGGGCATGATCACCCGCGACGACATCATCCTGGCGCTGTCGAACTCCGGCTCCACCAATGAAATCGTCACCCTGCTGCCGCTGATCAAGCGTCTGGGCATTCAATTGATCAGCATGACCGGCAACCCTGATTCAACGCTGGCGAAGGCTGCCGAAGTCAACCTCAACGTGCACGTCGAGCACGAAGCCTGCCCACTCAACCTGGCACCGACCTCGTCGACCACTGCCGCGCTGGTCATGGGCGACGCCCTGGCCGTTGCGCTGCTGGAAGCCCGCGGTTTTACCGCCGAAGATTTCGCCTTTTCCCACCCCGGGGGTGCGCTTGGCCGACGCCTGCTGCTGAAAGTGGAAACTGTCATGCACGCCGGAGCAGAACTTCCCCAAGTGCAACGTGGCACGCTACTCAAGGACGCCTTGATGGAAATGACCCGCAAGGGACTGGGCATGACCGCGATTGTGGAGGCCGATGGCAAACTGGCCGGGATCTTCACCGACGGCGACTTGCGCCGCACCCTTGACCGGACCATCGATATCCACCATACGACCATCGACGAGGTCATGACCGTCCACGGCAAGACCGCCCGGGCCGATATGCTCGCGGCCGAGGCCCTGAAAATCATGGAAGACCATCGAATCAATGCGCTGGTGGTAGTCGACAAGGAAGACCGTCCGATCGGCGCCTTCAACCTGTCCGACCTGCTGCGCGCAGGAGTAATGTGATGAGCACCGACCTGCTGCAACGCGGCAAGAACATCAAACTGGCGGTTTTTGACGTCGATGGCGTACTGACCGACGGACGCCTGTACTTCCTCGAAGACGGCAGCGAATTCAAGACGTTCAACACCCTCGACGGCCAAGGCATCAAGATGTTGATGGCAGCCGGCGTGCAGACCGCTATCATCAGCGGCCGCAAGACCCCGGTGGTCGAGCGACGAGCGAAGAACCTCGGTATTCCACACGTGTACCAGGGGCGCGAAGACAAACTGGTGGTACTCGACGAGCTTCTTGCCCAACTCAACCTAAGCTATGAGCAAGTCGCCTATCTCGGCGACGACCTGCCGGACCTGCCGGTGATTCGCCGCGTCGGCCTGGGCATGGCGGTGGCAAACGCTGCCAGTTTCGTCCGTGAACACGCCCACGGCATCACCCAGGCCCGCGGTGGCGAGGGTGCCGCTCGCGAATTCTGCGAATTGATCCTGCGCGCCCAGGGCCGCCTCGATGCGGCTAACGCCGCGTACCTGTGAGCCAACTATGCTGAGCAAAAAGTTTCGCAAATTCCTGGTGTTCGGTTGCATCGCAGCGATATTCGCTGCGGTCGGCTACTGGAACATCAGCCCGGAACGCTTCCTCGACCAGCCGGTAGCAAAGATCGATGAAACCGCGATCGACTATTACGCGATCAACGCACACAGCGTGCAGTACCTGCCGGACGGCAAACTGCAATACGAAATGACGTCCGACAAGGTTGAACACCTGAAGGCGACCGAAGTGACGCTGCTGACCAATCCCGACCTGAACATGTTCCGCGGCACCGAGTTTCCGTGGCACGTCCAGAGCGAGCACGGCGAAGTGAATCCCGACGGCACTCAGGTCGAACTGATCGACTCGGTGCGTATCACGCGCTTTGACGAGAAAAACCGCAAGACCCTGATTACCACCACCCGCATGACAGTGTTCCCGCAGCAGCAATATGCGCAGACCGAGCAACCCGTTAGAATCGACGGCGCTGGTGGTGTGTCGACTGGCAAGGGAATGAAAGCGTATTTGAAAGAAAGCAGGATACACCTGCTTTCGAACGTAAGAGGACAGTATGAGGCTCGTTAAAACCCTCCCTATTTTGCTCGGTCTGAGCGCAGCACTGGGAAGCGTGAGCGCCTGGGCACTGCCGACCGATCAAGCGCAGCCTATCCGCATTCAGGCCGACGATGCCCAACTGGACGACAAGAATGGCATAGCCACCTATAAAGGTGACGTGATCATCACTCAGGGCTCGATGATCGTTAAGGGCAACACCGTGACCATCACCCGCACGCCAACCGGCGACATTGACGTGGTGACTTCGGTGGGCAACCTCGCCTATTTCGAGCAACTGCAAACTGCAGGCGACACCAAACCTGTTCAGGGCTGGGGCGTGACCATCCAGTACCACGCAGCGCAAAACCGCGTCGTGCTGATCGATAAGGCAAAAGTCATCGACAAGGACAACAACGTCACCCAAGGCGAGAAAATCGTCTACGACACGGTCAAAAAGCTTGCGAGCGCCGGTCGCGCGACGGGCAACAAAGTCACCGAGTCGCGTCCGCGCATCGACATGGTGATCCAGCCGAAGAAGAAAACCGACGAGCAAAAGGCCCAGTAATGGCAACTCTGAAAGCTCAGCATCTGGCCAAGAGCTACAAGAGCCGCCAGGTCGTGCGTGACGTCAGCCTGTCTATCGACAGCGGTCAGATCGTCGGCCTGCTGGGTCCCAACGGCGCCGGCAAGACCACCTGCTTTTACATGATTGTCGGCCTGGTACAGGCCGATCAGGGCCGCGTCCTGATTGACGACCTGGATGTCAGCCACCAGCCTATGCACGGTCGTGCGAAGGCTGGTATCGGCTATCTTCCGCAAGAAGCATCGATCTTCCGCAAACTCTCGGTAGCCGACAACATCATGGCGATCCTCGAGACCCGCAAGGAACTCGACAAGGCCGGTCGTCGCAAAGAGCTGGAAAGCCTGCTGCAGGAATTCCATATCAGCCACATCCGCGACAACCTCGGGATGAGCCTGTCCGGTGGTGAACGCCGCCGTGTGGAAATCGCCCGAGCACTGGCTACCAACCCGAAATTCATCCTGCTCGACGAACCGTTCGCCGGCGTGGACCCGATTTCGGTGGGCGATATCAAACAGATCATCTATCACCTCAAGGCCAAGGGCATTGGCGTGCTGATCACTGACCACAACGTCCGTGAAACCCTGGATATCTGCGAAACCGCCTACATCGTCAACGATGGCCAGCTGATCGCCGAAGGTGACTCTGCCACCATCCTGGCCAACGACTTGGTCAAGGAAGTGTATCTGGGCCATGAGTTCCGCCTGTAAGCACTGAGGTGTCTGGCTGGTTGCTCGGGCGCTTGTCTCGATAAAAAATCAACATTTTTTTATTGTTACAGCGCTCTAGGCAAACGCTGCAGTTTCGGGCATATAATTTGCTTATGTTTGGCGCTCCGGCGCCCTGTAGTGGATGGCGCATGTGCGCCGGCGAATAAGGTGTTAAGCCCCTGCCATGAAACCATCGCTAGTCTTGAGAATGGGCCAGCAGCTGACGATGACACCGCAGCTGCAACAGGCCATCCGCCTGCTCCAATTGTCGACCCTGGACCTGCAACAGGAAATCCAGGAGGCCCTGGAGTCCAATCCGATGCTCGAACGCCAGGAAGAAGGCGACGACTTCGATAACGCCGACCCCTTGGCCGACAAAGCCGAACAGCAACCTAACGTCGACGTTCAGGAACCCTCCTACCAGGAAACCGCCCCGACGGTTGATAACCTCGAGGAAGGCGACTGGAACGAGCGCATCCCCAACGAACTGCCCGTCGATACCGCGTGGGAAGACGTCTACCAGACCAGCGCCAGCAGCCTGCCGAGCAACGATGACGACGAGTGGGACTTCACCACCCGGACATCGGCCGGCGAAAGCCTGCAAAGCCACCTGCTGTGGCAACTGAACCTGGCCCCGATGTCCGACACTGATCGCCTGATCGCCGTGACCCTGATCGACTGCATCAACAATCAGGGCTACCTGGACGAAACCCTCGAGGAGATTCTCGAAGCCTTCGACCCGGAACTGGACATCGAACTGGACGAAATCGAAGCCGTCCTGCACCGCATCCAGCAATTCGAACCCGCTGGCATCGGCGCCCGCAACCTGGGCGAATGCCTGCTGCTGCAATTGCGCCAGTTGCCTGCCAAGACGCCTTGGCTGGTCGAGGCCAAACGCCTGGTCACCGATTACATCGACCTGCTCGGCAGCCGCGATTACAGTCAGCTGATGCGTCGCATGAAGCTCAAGGAAGACGAACTGCGCCAAGTGATTGAACTGGTGCAGAGCCTCAACCCGCGCCCTGGCTCGCAAATCGAGTCCAGCGAAGCCGAATACGTTGTTCCCGACGTGATCGTACGCAAGGACAACGAGCGCTGGCTGGTGGAGCTGAACCAGGAATCCGTGCCACGACTGCGGGTCAACGCTCAATACGCCGGTTTCGTGCGCCGCGCCGACACCAGCGCCGACAACACCTTCATGCGCAATCAGTTGCAAGAGGCCCGCTGGTTCATCAAGAGCCTGCAAAGCCGCAACGAAACCCTGATGAAAGTAGCCACTCAGATCGTCGAGCATCAGCGCGGCTTTCTGGAATACGGCGACGAAGCCATGAAACCGCTGGTCCTGCATGACATCGCCGAGGCGGTGGGCATGCATGAGTCGACGATTTCACGGGTGACCACGCAGAAATTCATGCATACCCCACGGGGCATATATGAACTGAAATACTTTTTCTCCAGCCACGTCAGCACCTCCGAGGGCGGTGAATGCTCTTCCACGGCGATCCGTGCGATCATCAAAAAACTGGTTGCCGCGGAAAATCAGAAAAAGCCGTTGAGTGACAGCAAGATCGCTGGTTTACTGGAGGCACAAGGCATTCAGGTGGCTCGCCGCACCGTCGCCAAGTACCGCGAATCCCTCGGGATCGCGCCTTCGAGCGAACGCAAGCGGTTGATGTAGAGCCACGCCACAGCGTTCCAGTGGCAGGCATTTCTGCCTGCCGCTTTATGCACTGGCAACGAAGGAGAAGCTGTATGCAAGTCAACATCAGTGGACACCAACTGGAAGTGACCGAACCTCTTCGCACCTACATCGGCGAAAAACTCGAACGATTAGAGAGGCATTTCGACAAGATCACCAATGTGCAAGTCACGATGACGGTCGAAAAGCTCAAGCAGAAAATCGAAGCCACGCTGCATATTCCCGGCAATGAAGTGGTCGCAAACGCGGAGCATACCGATATGTACGCGGCGATTGACGCACTGACCGACAAGCTGGATAAACAACTCAAAAAGCATAAGGAAAAGACCCAAAGCCTCCTCCAGGGCGCGACCGGTCGTTAACACTCCCAACCCATGATCCGACTTGAAAGCATCCTGACCCCCGGCCGTTCCCTCGTGAACGTGCCGGGCGGCAGTAAAAAGAAAGCCCTCGAGCAAATTGCCAACCTTATCCACAAAGAAGTGCCGGATCTGGAGATGCAAGATGTCTTCGAGGCTCTGATTGCCCGTGAAAAACTCGGCTCAACCGGTTTTGGCAACGGCATCGCCATTCCCCACTGCCGCCTGAAGGGCTGCACCTCGCCCATCAGCGCCCTGATGCACCTTGATGCACCCATCGATTTCGACGCCATCGACGGCGCCCCGGTTGACCTGCTGTTCGTTCTGCTGGTCCCGCAAGCCGCTACCGATGCGCACCTGGAGTTACTGCGCCAGATCGCCAGCATGCTCGACCGCAAGGAAGTGCGCGATAAACTGCGCAGCGCCCCGAGCAATGAAGCCTTGTATCAGGTTGTCCTGGACGAGCAAAACGGTCATTAATCATGCGCTTGATCATCGTCAGTGGCCGCTCCGGCTCAGGTAAAAGTACCGCACTCGATGTTCTCGAGGACAACGGCTACTACTGCATCGACAACCTGCCCGCCGGTCTGCTGCCGGAACTGGCCGAACGCGCGTTGATTCACACCGAACTGGCGCAACCGCTGGTTGCCGTATCGATCGATGCGCGTAACTTGCCGAGTCACTTGTCGCGGTTTCCCGAACTGCTGGAAGAAGTGCGCAGCCGGCATATCCAGTGTGATGTGCTTTATCTGGACGCCGACGAAGAAACCTTGCTCAAACGTTTCTCGGAAACCCGCCGTCGCCACCCGCTGAGCAATGCCAATCGCTCGCTGGCCGAGGCCATCAATGATGAGACCGCCCTGCTCGGGCCGATTGCCGACCTCGCCGATCTCAAAGTAAACACCACCAACCTGAACCTGTATCAGCTGCGAGATACCATCAAGCTGCGCCTGCTGAACCAGCCGGAACCCGGTACGGCGTTCCTGGTGGAGTCTTTCGGCTTCAAGCGTGGCATGCCGGTGGACGCTGATCTGGTGTTCGACGTGCGCTGCCTGCCGAACCCTTACTGGAAGCCTGAGTTGCGCGATCAATCCGGGCTCGACCAACCGGTTGCCGAGTACCTGGCGGCACAGCCGGACGTCGAAGAGATGTTCCAGGACATCTCCACCTACTTGTTCAAGTGGCTACCCCGCTTTGCCGCCAGCAACCGCGCTTATGTCACCATTGCCATTGGCTGCACCGGCGGCCATCACCGCTCCGTCTACCTGACCGAACGTCTGGGCCAGGCCCTGCAAAAAACCCTGAAGAACGTCCAGGTTCGCCACCGCGACCTCAGCTAAAGGATTCACACCGCGATGCCTGCTCTGGAAATTGAAATCATCAACAAGCTGGGCCTGCATGCCCGTGCTTCTGCAAAATTCGTCGGCGTCGCCGGTGAGTTCAAGGATTGCACGATCAGAGTTGGACGCACGCCGGAATCCACGGTCGACGGAAAAAGCATCATGGCAATGATGATGTTGGCGGCTGGCAAGGGCACCAAGATCTACCTGAACACCGAAGGCGAAAAAGCTGACGAGGCACTGCAGACATTGGTGGATTTGATCAACGACTACTTCGGCGAAGGCGAATAACGCTCGCCTAGGCGAGCGCTGTATCCATCACCATCATCAAGCAAAACCCGATCAGCAACCCAAGACTTGCAAGCTTGTCGTGACCATTGCGGCGCGACTCGGGAATGACTTCATGGGTGACCACCAGCAACATTGCCCCGGCCGCCAGTGCCAACCCCAAGGGCAACAACAATTCGGCCAGGCTCACTAGCCAGGCGCACAACAACGCGAAGACCGGCTCGACCAGACCTGACGCAGCCCCCAACTAGGAACACCTTGACCCGCGACATCCCTGCCCTGGCCAGTACCAGCGCGATCCCCAGAACTTCCGGCATATCCTGCAAGGCGATGCCATGGCCAGGCTATCGGCGTCGGGCATGCCACCCCCCGCCGACACGCCGACCGCCATGCCCTCGGGGAGGTTGTGGGCAATGATCGCAAACACAAATAACCAGATTCGCGGCGGGAGGACCGGTCGTTTCCGTTGTGGTGGGAAATCACTCAGGCCGCGACCGCCTCGTCGGCATCTGCCCAGCGCTCGAACAACACCTGGGCCAGGGCCAATGCCTGCAAGTAAGCCTCGCGGGCATCGACGTATTCGCCCAGCTTGGAACAACGATTTGCCCGTTCGATCGTGCGTTTCCAGTGTTCCATGGTGAGCCTCCAACGCGATTGCGGTGGTTACACGCCGCCTGCGGTGAGTTTTTCCGGGGCCAGCAAGACCTCAAGCTGGCTGCGTGTCAGGTCGGATTGTTCCAGAGCGACATCAATCACCGGCCGGCCTTGTTGATAGGCCTTCTTGGCGATCTCCACGGCTTTTTTTGGTAACCAATGATCGGGTTGAGTGCGGTGACCAGGATCGGGTTACGCGACAGCGTCAGCTTTCGAGGTAAGGCTGCTCGTGCAAGGCAGAACTCATGATCCGGGCTCATTCGGTAATGAGAGTTATTACTAGATGATAATGAGAAACAAAATATCCCGAGCGAAGTTCGGGGGAAGTATATGTAAGAGCAAAGCTTGCTCGCGACGGCGATCTCAGGGACGCCATCGCCGGCAAGCCGCGCTCCTACAGGGACGGCGCAAGGCGCATGAAAAAGGCGCGCCACCCAATGGATGGCGCGCCTTTTTTTGTGCAACTGACGGGGTTTAGCTCCCCGCCACCGTCATCCGCTCGATCAGCACCGAACCTGTACGAATGTTGCTGCGCAACTCCAGGTCATTACCGACGGCAACGATCTGTTTGAACATGTCACGCATGTTGCCGGCGATGGTCACTTCCTGCACCGCAAACTGGATTTCACCATTCTCGACCCAGTAACCCGCCGCGCCACGGGAGTAATCGCCAGTGACCATGTTCAGACCCTGCCCCATCAATTCAGTCACCAGCAGGCCGCGGCCCATGCGGCGCAGCAAGGCGGCCTGGTCTTCGTCGCCATGGGTGACGAACAGGTTATGCACGCCACCCGCGTTGGCGGTGCTCGGCATCCCGAGCTTACGACCAGAGTAAGTGCCGAGAATGTACGAGACCAACTCGCCTTTTTCGACGAACGGTTTGGCGTAAGTCGCCAAACCATCGCCATCGAACGCCGAACTGCCCATCGCCCGCATCAGGTGCGGACGCTCATCGATGGTCAGCCATTCCGGGAACAGTTTCTGCCCGAGTGTGCCTTCGAGGAACGAGGATTTGCGATACAGACTGCCGCCGGAAATCGCCGAGAGGAAACTGCCGAACAAACCACCGGCCAGTTCCGCGGAAAACAGCACCGGCACTTCGCAGGTCGGCACCGGGCGTGCGCCCAGACGGCTCGCCGCCCGTTGCGCGGCACGCTGGCCGATGCTCACCGGGTCGGCCAGCAAGTTGCCCTGACGGTTCACGTCGTACCAGTAATCGCGCTGCATCTGGCCGTCAGCCTCGGCGATCATCACGCAGCTCAGGCTGTGTCGGGTCGACGCGTAGCCACCGATAAAACCGTGGCTGTTGCCGTAAACGCGGCAGCCCTGATGGGTGCTGAGGGTGGTGCCGTCGGCGTTTTTGATCCGGCTGTCGGTGGCAAACGCCGCCGCTTCACAGGCCAGGGCCTGCTCGATGGCTTGCTCCGGGGTGATGTCCCACTCGTGGAACAGGTCGAAATCCTGCAGATCCTTGGCCATCAGCGCGGCGTCTGCCAGGCCCGAAGCTTCGTCTTCCGACGTGTGCTTGGCGATGGCCAGGGCGGCGGCGACGGTTTCGCGAATCGCCTCCGGACCGCTGGCGGACGTGCTGGCCGAGCCCTTGCGCTGGCCAACGTACAAGGTGATGCCGAAGCCCTGATCGCGGTTGAATTCGACGGTTTCGACTTCACGCTGACGCACCGAGGTCGACAGGCCCTGCTCCAGGGACACCGCCACTTCGCAGGCACTGGCGCCCTGGCGTTTGGCTTCAGCGATGATCTGCTCGACTTGTTCTTGCAGTGCCGGCAACGCTTGTGGGCCGACGCTTTCAACTGCACTCATGTTGTTCTCCACTCAAATTCTGCTTTCGGCTGGGGCCTTCGAGCGACCGGGCCGGACAAGCGGCCCCCGACTGGTTATCATGGCGGCGTTTCTTTGCGGACGGCCACCATGGTTGATTCTTACGACGACTCCCTCGATACGGGAGAAAAAAGCAAATCCCAGGTTAAACGCGAGCTTCATGCTCTGGTTGACCTCGGCGAGCGCCTTACAACGCTCAAGCCTGACTTGCTGGCAAAACTGCCGTTGACCGACGCTATGCGCCGGGCACTGGCCGATGCGCCCAAGCACACCGCGAATATCGCGCGTAAACGGCACCTTATGTTCATCGGCAAACTGATGCGCGATCAGGACACTGACGCCATTCTGACTCTGCTCGATCAACTCGATGCCTCCACTCGGCAGTACAACGAACGTTTCCATGGCCTGGAACGCTGGCGCGATCGCTTGATCGCGGGCGACGATGCGGTCCTGGAGAAGTTCGTGGTCGACTACCCGGAGGCTGATCGTCAGCAATTGCGCTCCCTGATCCGTCAGGCCCAGCACGAACTGGCGACCAACAAGCCACCGGCATCGAGCCGTAAAATCTTCAAGTACATCCGTGAGCTGGACGAGACTCAACGCGGTCTGCGTTAAATCTCGAATCGGGTGAGCTGCATTGCAGTTCACCCGAAGCTCCATTCCTCAAGATCCTGTGCCACCCACAGTGATCGCATCGATTTTCAGCGTTGGCTGGCCGACACCCACCGGCACCGACTGCCCATCCTTGCCACACGTCCCGACGCCGCTGTCCAGCGCCAGATCGTTACCGACCATCGACACCTTGCTCATGGCTTCAGGGCCATTGCCGATCAACGTCGCGCCTTTGACCGGGGCAGTGATTTTGCCGTCTTCGATCAGGTACGCCTCGCTGGTGGAGAACACGAATTTGCCGCTGGTGATGTCCACCTGACCGCCGCCGAGGTTGGCGCAGTAGATGCCGCGCTTCACCGAAGCGATGATTTCCGCCGGATCGCTTTCGCCCGCCAGCATGTAGGTGTTGGTCATGCGCGGCATCGGCAGGTGCGCGTAGGATTCGCGACGACCGTTACCGGTACGGGCCACGCCCATCAGACGGGCGTTGAGTTTGTCCTGCATATAGCCTTTGAGTACGCCGTTTTCGATCAGTGTCGTGCACTCGGTCGGGGTGCCTTCATCATCGACGCTCAGGGAACCGCGACGCCCGGCCAGCGTGCCGTCATCGACGATGGTGCAAAGCTTGGACGCAACCATCTCGCCCATGCGCCCGCTGTAGGCGGAACTGCCCTTGCGGTTGAAGTCGCCTTCCAGACCGTGGCCGACTGCTTCGTGCAGCAACACGCCGGACCAACCCGAACCCAGCACCACTGGCAACGTACCGGCCGGCGCAGGGATGGCTTCCAGATTCACCAATGCCTGACGCAACGCTTCACGGGCGTAGCTCATGGCGCGGTCATCGCCGAGGAAATAGCGGTAATCGGTACGACCGCCACCACCATGACCGCCGCGCTCACGGCGACCGTTCTGCTCGACGATCACGCTGACGTTAAAGCGCACCAATGGCCGAACATCGGCGGCCAGGCCACCGTCGGTGGAAGCCACGAGGATTCGCTCCCAGACGCCAGCCATGCTCACGGTGACTTGCTGGATACGCGGGTCGAGGGCGCGAGTCGCGACGTCGATACGCTTGAGCAGTTCGACCTTCTCGGCACGGGTCATGACTTCCAACGGGTTGTCCGGCCCGTACAACTGGGCGACATCCTGGGTCGTGAACGCTTGCACCGTGCCGTTCTGACCGGCGCGGGAGATCGAACGTGCAGCACGGGCCGCGGCGCCGAGGGCTTCAAGGGTAATGGCATTGCTGTAGGCAAAGCCGGTTTTCTCACCCGATTGCGCTCGCACGCCGACACCTTGGTCGAGGTTGAAGCTGCCTTCCTTGACGATCCCGTCTTCCAGAGCCCAGGACTCGGAAATCTGCCCCTGGAAATACAGGTCGGCAGCATCGATGCCCGGGCCGGCCAGATCGCCGAGCACACCTTGCAGGCTCTCGATCGTTACGCCGCCGGGCGCCAGGAGGTGTTCACTGACTGAGGACAACAACTCGCTCATATGCTTTACGCCTTAAATTCATCGTTCTGAGGCAGGTCGCTGGGCGCCCTGCGAGAAAAATCGCCGGTGACTGGACACCGGCATCCGCGCCCTGATCGACGCCTGTTCGCTGCTATCGCGTTCGGCCAGCAGCACGGCCTCGCCTTGATCCTGTTGCGCCAGCACACGTCCCCACGGGTCGATAATCGCGGCATGGCCAAAGGTTTCTCGCGGCCCCGGATGCGTCCCACCCTGGGCGGCCGCGAGCACATAACATTGAGTTTCGATGGCCCGCGCGCGAATCAATACCTCCCAATGCGCCGCGCCGGTCACCGCGGTAAAGGCCGACGGCGCGGTAATCAACTCCGCCCCGGCAGCGCGTAATTCGCTGTACAGCTCCGGGAAGCGCAGGTCGTAACACACCGTCAACCCGACTCGACCGACAGGCGTTTCCGCCACGACAACCCCACTGCCATAAGCATAGTCATCGGATTCGCGATAACGCCCGCGATTGTCCGCCACATCGACGTCGAAAAGGTGCAATTTGTCATACCGTGCAACGGTTTCGCCGTGGTCATCCACCAGCAGCGAGCAGGCATGCACTTTGGCCGTCGGTTGATCCACCGGCGGCAACGGCAACGTGCCGGCCACTATCCATAACTTGAGGTCGCGGGCGGTCTGTTTCAACCATGGCAGGATCGGGCCTTCGCCCAATGCCTCGGCGCGGCCGATATCGGCGATGTCGCGACGGCCCATGGCGGCGAAGTTTTCCGGCAGTACGGCAAGCTGCGCACCACCGGCCGTCGCTTGCTCGAGCAGCCGACGGGCATGGGCCAGATTGGCCAGCACATCGCTCTGGCTGACCATTTGAATCACCGCTACAGACATGGCGCGCTCCTTCATCGCTTTTTTTAAGGACAGGCCGCCATGCTACTCCATAGGCTTGGAGAGTGTGTTTTGAAAAAGGTTGTCAAAAAGGCTTGTCGAAGGTGATTTTCGGCTCTTTCCACGGCCCTTTGACGGTGTATTTGACGCTGGCGAAACGCCCCACACGGTCGCCGATCAACTTGTCGATGAGAAACAGCGCCCCGCCGATGGCCGGTGCACCGACAATCAGCGCGGCAATCGGCAGGTTGTTGGTCACAGGCAACGTCACCAGCAACTTGGCATCGACCTTATCGCCCACCAGATCCAGCGTCCCGTTGAGTTCGATGTTGCTCGACGGACCGGTCAGCAGGATCGGCTCACGCGTCACGTATACACCGTTGGTCGCGACCAGCAGGCCTTTGACCCGGTCATAACTCAAGCCTTTGCCGAACAGGTCGGAGAAGTCCAGACGCAGCCGGCGGCCGATGGAGTTGAAGTTCAGCAAGCCAAATACTCGCAACGCCTGGGCACTGCCCTCGACTTCAACGAACTGGCCTTTATTGAGCGACGCATCAAGGGTGCCAGAGAAGCGCTTTGTGGCCAGCCAGGCCGGCGAACCGGGCCAGCGACCATCGACATCCATATGAAAATCTTCACTGGTGACACTCGGCGCAAATCCCCAGCCCTTCAGCACATCGGCGAGATTCTTGCCGCTGATCCGGCCCTTGTACCAACTGCTGCTGGAACCAGGCTGGCCTTCCCAACCGCCGCTGCCCTGCAGGAGAATGCCCTTGAGGCCCAGATCCAGCGTATTAAGCGCAATACCCTTGGCGGTCGGACGGACTTTCAGATACCAGGCCCCGACGAGGTCTTTGCCCTGGAACAGCTGATTGATGGTGACATCCAGTGCCGGGATCTTCGTCGGATCCACCGAGGCCAGCGGATCTGGCGAGTTTTCGTCGGCCAGGACCGTCGGGTCTGGCGCCGGCAAACGCACGTATTGCAGATTGATCGCAATCGGCGCGGCTTTCGCATCGGGGATGCTGGCGCTGCCCTTGACCTGCTGGCTATCGAGTTGCAAGGCCCACGCGGCAGGTTTGCGGTTCAACTGCACCGACGCCTGATCGAGCGTGGTGCCGATCCCGCTGAGTTTTCCGACCTTGAAGTCCGCGCTGCTGAGCAACTGTTTGGCGTTGCCGCCCGGATCCTGGCCAGCATACTTGTCTACCAGATCCTTCCACGGGCCGACATCCAGTTCCGACAGCACACCGCGCACCCGCAGGCCTTTGGCGCCGGGTAGCACGGCATTGCCGCCCCCCAGGAACAACTCGCCACGACCGTCGGCAAAGTTGCCGGCCGGCGCCGCAAACGTGAAGTTAGCCAGCTCACCGTAGTTGACCCAGTAGCGCCGCTCGGGCCCCTGCAGGGTCATGCGGAACGTGGTGTCGCGGCCGACGTCGGGCGCCATGCCGAACGGCGCCGGCAAATCGATTGCTACGCCCTTGAGGTTGGAGCTGACCATCAATTGACTGTCGGCCCCATCAAGGTTCAGTTGCAGCTGATAAGGGATCACACCGGACACTGGCAACGGCTGAGTAACACTAAGCCAGTCAGTCAGTTTCTTGACCTCGACCTGGCCCGAGGCGGCGACGCGAGTCTTGAGGCTGCCGGGGCCGCCATCGGCGAAAATCTGTGCGGTAACCGGTTTATCGAAGGCGCGCGCGGTGATGTTTTGCCCGCTCAAACCCTTGGTGCTGTCGAAACGGAAATCGCCCTTGAGCTGAGTCAGCTCCAGGGATGGCTCGGCCAGTTTCAGACGGGCCTTGGCGGTCTTGAAGTCGACGAGGATCTTGGGCTGCTCGCCTTTGACCAGCGGAATATCCAGTTTCAGTTTGCCTTGCAGATCGCCTTCGCCTTCCCAACCGGCAAAGGTGGCTGCGGTGCCGATCGGCGCTTCCTGGAGAATCTTCAGGCCATCGCCCAACCCGCCCGCGAATCCGCCGTCGAGGAACAGATGGACGTTTTGCCCTGCTGGCACATGGGGAATATTGACGTAAATGTCGCTGACCTCGGTATTGAGCAATTGACCCTTGCTGGCCAGTATCCGCACACCGCTGTCTTCAACAAACACGTCACCCGTGACCTTGCTGACATGTGGCCAGCCTGGCTGGAAGGCCAGTTCCGCATCGTGAACCTTGAAGAACAGACTGATGCTGCGGGCAGTCTCGGCGGCCCCGTGGTTCAGCGAACCCTGGTACTGGAAGAAGCCTTCGTCCACCGCACCTTTGAGAATCGCCGTACGCAGCCATTCGTCCAGCCCCGGGCTGAGCATTGTCGGCAAGTACTTGGCGGTGTAACGACCGTCGCCGTCCACCAGACCGACCCGCAGGTCCATGTAGTCTTCCTGGGTGTGGTCGAAATGCAGGCGGATCAGGAAGTCGCCAGCAATCTTGCCCTCCTCGCCCAGCACCTTCAGGTATGGCGCGATCAAGGTGAAGGCTTCTTTGTCGAGCTTCCAGGTCAGTCGGGCATTGGCCTGAATGTACTGCCATGGCTTGGCGAAGATCGGGTCCAGGTGCAGGGAAAAATCCTTGCTGTCCATGCGCAGCTCGCCACCGCCCAGATCACCGCTGATGCTGCCACTGACATTTCGTGCCGCCGGAGCGCCGTGATAGGCATCGAAGCCGACCCGGTCCAGGTTGGCGGCAAAGCTGAACTTGCTGTCGTCGGTGGCAGTGGGCCGTAAGTCGATCAGTACGTTGCGCAGGCCACCCGTCACTTTGAGTCGCTCTACGGCAGTGGCAATGCCTTCGGGCAGCGGCCCCAAGGCGTTCAGTAGCGGGGTGATAGGGGTGAGGTCGAGGCGGTCGGCTTGCAGATGCCAAAGCTCTTCAGTCTTGTCGGTCGCCTCGTTTTGCTTGAGTTGCAGATGCGATTCCCAGCGGGTCTCGCCAAGGTTCATGGCCAGCGAATCCAGGGTTACCAGCACGCCTTCGGAGCTGCGCTGAAAATAGCCATTGAGCGCCAGATTGTTGATCTGGATCGGCTTGCGCTCGGCGTACGCGCCTTTGAGTTGCGGCGCGTTCAAGCGAATCGCAGCACTTTGCAGGGCGCCCTTGTTCCAGTTCACCCAAAGCTCGCCGCCGGCCTTGAACTCGGAAAAATTCCATTGTTGGGTCAAACGCTCAGGCAACCATTTCGACCAGTCGCTTTGCGGCAGGCTCAAATAAGCTTCGGCCTCGCCGTCTTTCCATTCGCTGGCGCGCAGACGGGTACGCAGACTGATGGCCACCGGTTGTCCGTCGGGCAGGGTCAAACGGGCGTCGAGTCGCTGGCGGGAGACGCCAGTTTTCAGATTCAGCCCGACGTAAGTCAGGGTCAGCGGCTGCTCTTGCAGTGGTTGCAAAGTGACTTGGCTATCGAGTACCGACAGTTGCTGAACCATCTGCATGCGATTGAGCAATTGCGCAGGATCCAACGGCTGATCCTGCTGCACGGGCAAACCTTCCAGCGCCCAATGGCCGTCTTCGTCTTCCTTGAGGCTGATCTTCAGGCCGCTGAGTTCCAGGTGAGCGATGCGCACTTCACGAGCCAGCAGACTGCCCCACAGATCCGGTACCGCGCGCACCTGATCCAGCCTTAGGGCATTGGCGCCCTCGCCGACCATCACATCGTGAGCCAGCATGATCGGCGCAAAGCCGCTCCAGTTGCCTTCCAGTTCGCCGATATTCAGCGGCATACCCAAGGCAGCGCTGGCTTTGGCTTCGACTTCGGCACGGTACTCGGCCACCAGCGGGGTCAGCTCTCGGCCGAGGCTGACGTACAACGCCATCAACACCAATGCCAACGCACACAGACCCAGACCCCAGCGGGTCAGTGCGGCCAAAATGCGTATCAGACGTTCCATGTCAGTTGGCTCCCATGGCAAAAATACTGCAAAAAGCTGAGGCCAGCCGTTCTAGCAGGGTTGAAAGACAGCGATTCAGAGCAGCACCACGTCGTATTGTTCCTGGGAATACATGGTTTCCACCTGGAACCGGATGGTGCGTCCGATAAAACCTTCGAGCTCGGCGACATTGCCCGATTCTTCATCGAGCAAACGGTCGACCACTTTCTGGTTTGCCAATACACGATAGCCTTCCGCCTGATAGGCGCGAGCCTCTCGGAGGATTTCGCGGAAAATCTCGTAGCAAACAGTTTCCGGAGTCTTGAGCTTGCCGCGGCCCTGACAGCTGCTGCACGGCTCGCACAGCACTTGTTCAAGGCTTTCGCGGGTGCGCTTGCGAGTCATCTGCACCAGGCCCAACTCGGTGATGCCGATGATGTTGGTCTTGGCGTGATCGCGCTCCAGTTGCTTCTCGAGGGTGCGCAGCACCTGACGCTGGTGCTCTTCATCTTCCATGTCGATGAAGTCGATGATGATGATCCCGCCCAGGTTGCGCAGGCGCAGCTGGCGAGCAATGGCGGTCGCGGCTTCGAGGTTGGTCTTGAAGATGGTTTCTTCGAGGTTGCGATGACCGACGAACGCCCCGGTGTTGACGTCGATGGTGCTCATGGCTTCCGCCGGATCGACTACCAGATAGCCGCCGGACTTCAGCGGGACTTTGCGCTCCAGGGCTTTCTGGATTTCGTCTTCGACGCCGTACAGGTCGAAGATCGGCCGTTCGCCAGGGTAATGCTCAAGACGATCGGCGATTTCCGGCATCAGCTCGGCGACGAACTGTGTGGTTTTCTGGAAGGTTTCCCGGGAGTCGATGCGGATCTTCTCGATCTTCGGGCTCACCAGATCACGCAAGGTGCGCAGCGCCAGGCCGAGGTCTTCGTAGATCACACTCGGCGCGCTGATGGTTTTGATCTGCTCGTTGATCTGATCCCAAAGCCGACGCAGGTAGCGGATGTCCATGAGGATTTCATCGGCACCGGCACCTTCGGCAGCGGTACGCAGGATGAAGCCACCGGCCTCTTGGATGCCTTCTTTGGCCACGCAATCAGTGACCACCTGCTTGAGACGTTCACGCTCGGCTTCGTCTTCGATCTTCAACGAAATGCCGACGTGTGCAGTGCGCGGCATGTACACCAGATACCGCGACGGGATCGACAACTGAGTCGTCAGGCGTGCGCCTTTAGAGCCGATCGGATCCTTGGTGACTTGCACCACCAGGCTCTGACCTTCGTGAACCAGAGCGCTGATGCTCTCGACCGCCGGGCCTTCGCGCAGGGAGATTTCCGAGGCATGAATGAACGCGGCGCGGTCCAGTCCGATGTCGACGAACGCCGCCTGCATGCCGGGCAATACCCGCACGACCTTGCCTTTATAGATGTTGCCGACGATCCCGCGCTTTTGCGTGCGCTCGACGTGGACCTCTTGCAGAACACCGTTTTCAACCACCGCCACGCGCGATTCCATCGGCGTGATGTTGATCAGGATCTCTTCACTCATGGCAGGGTCTCGTTCAGGCATGTTCACGATAATGGCCGCATCTTGTCAGTACGACGCTCAACGCGCGTTAAGGGTTTGCCAACAGGGTATGCCGAAATGGCCAAGCAGCTCAGCGGTTTCGCACAGCGGTAACCCGACCACCGCCGAGTAACTGCCATTGAGCCCGGCGACAAACACCGCGCCGAGCCCTTGAATGCCATAGCCGCCGGCCTTGTCCTGCGGCTCGCCGCTGGCCCAGTAGGCCACCGCTTCATCGCGACTGATGTTGCGAAAATGCACCAGACTGCGCACCACCCGAGACTCGCAACGCTCACCATCGAGCACCGCAATCGCCGTCAGGACTTCATGTTCACACCCGGACAACATCATAAGCATGGCGCAAGCCTCGGCTTCATCAACCGGCTTGCCGAGAATTTTTCCGTCCAGCACCACGGCGGTATCGGCGCCCAGCACGCAAAAATCTGCGTCGGACACGACAGTCCCGCGCCCGGCCTCGGCTTTGCCGCGCGCCAAGCGCTCGACATAGGCCGACGGGGATTCAGTTTCTAAAGGGGTTTCATCGATGTCCGCACTGATGGCGGAGAACGGCACGCCGATCTGCGTGAGCAGTTCACGCCGACGCGGCGAGCCTGAGGCGAGGTACAACAACTTCATCAAGACATCTCCCTTGTCGAGGTGCGGGCAAATGCCTGACCGAATTAATTGATTTTGTAGCGTCGACGCAAACCGCGCAAACCGTAGCTGATCCACGGCCAGAGCAATGCGCTGACCAGTGCCGGCAAGACCAGCGCCAGCGTCGGCTGACGATTGCCAGTCAGCGCGCTGAGCCACAGCTGAACAAGCTGCGCGAGGCCGAAGATCACCAGGATCATCAGGCTCTGCTGCCACATAGGGAACATGCGCAGACGCTGTTGCAGCGCCAGCACCAGGTACGTGATAAGCGTCAGGATCAATGCGTTCTGGCCCAACAGCGTGCCATAAAGCACATCTTCAGCCAGGCCCAGGCACCACGCGGTGACCATCCCGACTTTCTGCGGCATGGCCAACGCCCAGAAGGCCAGCAGCAAGGCCAGCCACAACGGACGGAGGATTTCCATGAATTGCGGCAGCGGCGAAACGCTGAGCAACATGCCTATGGCGAATGTCAGCCAGACAATCCAGCCGTTTCGGGAGGCAGTAGCACCCACCATTATTCTCGTCCCCCAGTGGTAGCCGGCGCAGAGACAGGCGGTTTGGCTGCAGGCTTCACGGCAGCGGGTGCCGTGGCCGGCGGTTTAACGGCCGCAGGTTGCGTCGCGGGCGGCTTGCTGGCGGCAGGTTTCGCAGCAGCAGGATGAGTTGCCGCAGGTTTGGGCGGGGTTGTGGCAGCAGGGGCAGCCGTCGGCGCTACCGGAATCGCGGGTGCTGCAACAGCAGCCGGGACGATGGCAGGTTTCGGCACTGTCGCTGGAATGATCGGTCCACCACCGTGCTGATCCAAGGCTTCTTGAGCCTGGGCAGCTTCATTGGCGCGCTCTTCGGCTGTGCGGCCGTCGGTGAACACCAGCAACAGGTAACGGCTGCGGTTCAAGGCGGCGGTCGGCACGGCACGCACAATAGCGAACGGCTGACCGGAATCGTGAATCACTTCCTTGACCGTCGCTACCGGGTAACCCGCCGGGAACCGCTGCCCCAGACCCGAGCTGACCAGCAGATCGCCTTCTTTAATGTCGGCGGTATCGGCCACGTGACGCAGCTCCAGGCGTTCCGGGTTACCGGTGCCGCTGGCAATCGCCCGCAGACCGTTGCGGTTCACCTGCACCGGAATGCTGTGAGTGGTGTCGGTCAGCAACAGTACACGAGAGGTGTACGGCATCAACTCGACCACCTGGCCCATCAGGCCACGGGCATCGAGCACCGGCTGACCGAGGACCACACCGTCGCGCTCACCTTTATTGATGATGATGCGGTGCGTGAATGGGTTGGGGTCCATGCCGATCAGTTCGGCCACTTCGACCTTCTCGTTGACCAGCGCGGAGGAGTTGAGCAACTCGCGCAGCCGAACGTTCTGCTCGGTGAGGGCGGCAAGCTTTTGCATGCGGCCCTGCAACAGCAGGTTTTCGGTTTTGAGTTTTTCGTTTTCGGCGACGAGCTCGGTACGACTGCCAAATTGGCTGGCCACACCCTGCCATAGCCGCTGTGGCAGGTCGGTGATCCAGTAAGACTGCATCAGTACCAGCGACATTTGGCTACGCACTGGTTTGAGCAGTGTGAAGCGGGCATCGACCACCATCAGCGCGACCGATAGCACGACCAGCACCAACAAGCGCACGCCCAGTGAAGGCCCTTTGGTGAAAAGCGGTTTAATAAGCCGCTCCTCCCAGGCAAATGTTCTCTTTATTCATACGGCATCAAACCGGCCTGGATGCAGACTGACAGAAGATAAACGCCAACAGGCAGCACTGCAAAGTGCTGCCTGTGCGCCAACAGCATAGATGCGTCGGGTGAGATCACTCGCTCGACAGCAGGTCCATGGTGTGTTTATCCATCATTTCCAATGCACGGCCACCGCCGCGAGCAACACAGGTCAGCGGGTCTTCGGCAACGATCACTGGCAGACCGGTTTCCTGGGCCAGCAACTTGTCGAGGTCACGCAGCAAGGCGCCTCCACCGGTCAGTACCAGACCACGCTCGGCGATATCGGAAGCCAGTTCCGGAGGCGATTGCTCCAGTGCACTTTTCACAGCCTGAACGATGGTGGCCAGGGACTCTTGCAGAGCTTCCAGCACTTCATTGGAGTTCAGGGTGAATGCGCGTGGAACGCCTTCGGCCAGGTTACGGCCACGAACGTCGACTTCGCGAACTTCGCCGCCCGGGTAGGCAGTACCGATTTCCTGCTTGATGCGCTCGGCAGTGGATTCGCCGATCAGGCTGCCGTAGTTGCGACGCACGTAAGTGATGATCGCTTCGTCGAAGCGGTCGCCGCCAACACGTACGGATTCGGCGTAAACCACGCCGTTCAGGGAGATCAGCGCGATTTCAGTGGTACCGCCACCGATATCGACAACCATCGAGCCGCGAGCTTCTTCAACCGGCAAGCCGGCACCGATCGCAGCAGCCATTGGCTCTTCGATCAGGAACACTTCACGGGCACCGGCACCGAGGGCCGATTCACGGATGGCACGACGCTCAACCTGGGTGGATTTGCATGGAACGCAGATCAGCACACGAGGGCTAGGCTGCAGGAAGCTGTTTTCGTGAACCTTGTTGATAAAGTATTGCAGCATCTTTTCGCAAACGCTGAAGTCGGCGATCACGCCATCCTTCATCGGACGAATGGCAGCAATGTTGCCCGGCGTACGGCCGAGCATGCGCTTGGCCTCGGTGCCGACAGCGACGACACTTTTCTGGTTACCGTGTGTCCGAATAGCCACAACCGAGGGCTCATTCAGGACGATACCGCGCTCGCGCACGTAAATAAGGGTGTTGGCAGTGCCCAGGTCAATGGAAAGATCGCTGGAAAACATGCCACGCAGTTTCTTGAACATGGGAAAGGGACCCTAGGCAACGCGTGGGTAAAAAAGTGCGGCAAACTCTAACAACGACAGGGATTTTGGGCAAGGCGCCAATATGTTAAATTGGCCGCTTTTCTGTGCACCAACCCCCACAATCGCGGCCTTATGACCGTAGAAATGCGGTAGTGTTCCGACAATCTAACACACGGATAGCATCCGTTCTGTTTTCCTTCCACTGGAGAATCCCATGACGCTTGAACGCTCCGACGTGGAAAAAATCGCTCATCTGGCCTGTCTTGGCCTTAATGATGCCGATCTTCCACACATCACTTCGGCCCTGAACAGCATTCTGGGGCTGGTCGACGAAATGCAGGCGGTCAATACCGACGGTATCGAGCCGCTCGCCCACCCACTGGAAGCCAGCCAGCGCCTGCGTGCAGACGTCGTGACCGAGACCAATCATCGCGAGGCCTATCAGTCCATCGCACCAGCGGTCGAAAACGGCCTGTACCTGGTTCCGAAAGTCATCGACTAAAGGGAAAGAGCCTGCAATGCATCATTTGACTCTGGCCGAGATCGCCCGCGGTCTCGCCGATAAAAAGTTTTCTTCCGAAGAGCTGACCAAAACCCTGCTGGCGCGTATCGCCCAGCTCGATCCGCAGCTCAACAGTTTCATCAGCCTCACCGAAGACCTGGCGCTCCAGCAGGCGAAAGCCGCTGACGCACGCCGGGCCAATGGTGAGAGCGGCGCCCTGCTCGGTGCGCCGATCGCCCACAAAGACCTGTTCTGCACCCAGGGCATCCGCACCAGCTGCGGCTCGAAGATGCTCGACAACTTTAAAGCCCCGTACGACGCCACCGTAGTCGCCAAACTGGCCGCTGCCGGCGCAGTGACCCTGGGCAAGACCAACATGGACGAATTCGCCATGGGTTCGGCCAACGAGTCGAGCTACTACGGCGCAGTGAAAAACCCGTGGAACCTGGAACACGTGCCCGGCGGTTCGTCCGGTGGTTCGGCCGCAGCCGTTGCCGCTCGTCTGTTGCCGGCCGCCACTGCGACCGACACCGGCGGCTCGATCCGCCAGCCGGCCGCGTTTACCAACCTGACCGGCCTGAAACCGACGTACGGTCGCGTTTCGCGCTGGGGCATGATCGCTTACGCCTCCAGCCTCGATCAGGGCGGCCCACTGGCACGCACTGCCGAAGACTGCGCCATCCTGCTGCAAGGCATGGCCGGTTTCGACCCGCAGGACTCCACCAGCATCGACGAGCCCGTGCCTGATTACAGCGCCGGCCTCAACGCTTCGCTGCAAGGCCTGCGCATCGGCGTTCCTAAAGAGTATTTCAGCGCCGGTCTCGACCCGCGCATTGCCGAGCTGATCCACAACAGCATCAAGGAGCTGGAAAAGCTCGGTGCCGTGGTCAAGGAAATCAGCCTGCCGAACATGCAACACGCGATCCCTGCGTATTACGTGATCGCCCCGGCAGAAGCCTCTTCCAACCTGTCGCGTTTCGACGGCGTGCGTTTCGGCTATCGCTGCGAAGACCCGAAAAACCTGGAAGACCTGTACAAGCGTTCCCGTGGCGAAGGTTTCGGCCCGGAAGTGCAGCGCCGGATCATGGTCGGCGCCTACGCGTTGTCCGCCGGTTACTACGACGCTTACTACCTGAAGGCGCAGAAGATTCGCCGTTTGGTGAAGAACGACTTCATGGCTGCCTTCAATGAGGTCGACATCATCCTCGGCCCAACCACGCCAAACCCGGCCTGGAAGCTTGGCGCCAAGAGCAGCGACCCGGTTGCTGCGTACCTGGAAGACGTCTACACCATCACCGCCAACCTCGCCGGTTTGCCGGGCTTGTCCATGCCAGCCGGTTTTGTCGACGGCCTGCCGGTCGGCGTGCAATTGCTCGCCCCGTATTTCCAGGAAGGTCGCCTGTTGAACGTTGCCCACCAGTATCAGCTCAACACTGACTGGCACACCCGCACCCCAACCGGCTTCTGAGGAGAAACACATGCAATGGGAAGTCGTGATCGGGCTGGAGATTCATACCCAGCTCACCACCCGGTCGAAAATCTTTTCCGGTAGCTCCACCACTTTCGGTTCCGAGCCGAACACCCAGGCCAGCCTGGTTGACCTCGGTATGCCTGGCGTATTGCCGGTGCTGAACCAGGAAGCAGTGCGCATGGCGGTAATGTTCGGTCTGGCCATCGATGCCGAGATCGGCCAGCACAACGTATTCGCCCGTAAAAACTATTTCTACCCGGACCTGCCCAAGGGCTACCAGATCAGCCAGATGGAATTACCGATCGTTGGCAAAGGCCACCTGGACATCGCTCTGGAAGACGGCACGGTCAAACGCGTCGGCATCACCCGCGCGCACCTGGAAGAAGACGCCGGTAAAAGCCTGCACGAAGAATTCAGCGGCGCCACCGGCATCGACCTGAACCGCGCCGGCACGCCGCTGCTGGAAATCGTGTCCGAGCCGGACATGCGCAGCGCCAAGGAAGCCGTGGCTTACGTCAAGGCTGTCCACGCGATGGTCCGTTACCTGGGCATTTGCGACGGCAACATGGCTGAAGGCTCGCTGCGTTGTGACTGCAACGTGTCGATCCGTCCGAAAGGACAGGTTGAATTCGGCACGCGCTGCGAGATCAAGAACGTCAACTCGTTCCGTTTCATCGAGAAGGCGATCAACACCGAAGTGCAGCGTCAGATCGAACTGATCGAGGACGGCGGCAAGGTGATCCAGCAGACCCGCCTGTACGATCCGAACAAGGACGAAACTCGCCCGATGCGCAGCAAAGAGGAAGCCAACGACTACCGTTACTTCCCCGATCCGGACCTGCTGCCGGTGGTCATCGAAGACTCGTTCCTCGACGACGTGCGCGCCACCCTGCCGGAATTGCCACCGCAGAAACGCGAGCGCTTCCAGGCGCAGTTCGGTCTGTCGGTCTACGACGCCAGCGTCCTGGCCACCAGCCGCGAGCAAGCCGATTACTTCGAGAAAGTCGTGAGCATCGGCGGCGACGCCAAGCTGGCGGCCAACTGGGTGATGGTTGAATTGGGCAGCCTGTTGAACAAACAGGGCCTGGACATCGATCAGTCGCCGGTCTCGGCCGAGCAACTGGGCGGCATGCTGCTGCGCATCACCGACAACACCATCTCCGGTAAAATCGCCAAAGTGGTGTTTGAAGCCATGGCCAACGGCGAAGGCAGCGCGGACGAGATCATCGACAAGCGCGGCTTGAAGCAAGTGACCGACACGGGCGCGATCTCGGCAGTATTGGACGAGATGCTCGCGGCCAACGCCGAACAGGTTGAACAATACCGCGCGGCAGACGAAGCCAAACGCGGCAAAATGTTCGGCTTCTTCGTCGGCCAGGCCATGAAAGCCTCCAAAGGCAAGGCCAACCCGCAACAGGTTAACGAACTGCTGAAAAGCAAGCTCGAAGGCTGATGAGAATGGAGCCAGATTTAAAGCCTGGCTCTAATCCCTGTGGGAGCGGGCTTGCTCGCTCCCACATTTGTATGTGGAAACCTTCGAATGAAACGCTTCCTCAGCGCCTGTGCCCTGCTCTCTCTGCTGGCCGGTTGCGCCAGCACCGACACCATCGATCCACACGGCTATGACAAGACCGGCGTTGCCTCGTATTACGGCGCCAAACACCATGGCAAACGCACCGCAAGTGGCGAGCGTTTCAACAAGAATTCCCTGACCGCCGCCCATCGCCAGTTGCCGTTTGGCACCCGGGTGAAGATTACCAACCTGAATAACGACAGGTCCTGCGTGGTGCGCATCAACGACCGCGGGCCATACTCTCGTGGGCGCCTGATCGATGTGTCACGTGAAGCGGCCGAACAGTTGGGCATGCTGCGCAATGGCACCGCGAAGGTTCGCGTGCAATCCCTCGACGACTGATAGACGGAGCGCTGACCATTTTCGGACTTGCCGATTTACCCCTGATCAGCGTGATTGAATTGCTCAGCGGCCTGCTGTTGCTGATCGCCGGCGCCGAGCTGATGGTGCGCGCCGCCGTGCGCCTCGCCGCGCGCCTGCATGTACGACCGCTGATTATCGGGCTGACCGTCGTCGCCCTCGGCAGCAGCGCACCGCAGATGGCGGTCAGCCTGCAAGCCACCCTGGCGCAGAACGCCGACATCGCCGTCGGCAGCGTGATCGGCAGTAGCATCTTCAACATCCTCGTCACCCTCGGGCTCTCGGCGCTGATCATCCCGCTGCGGGTTTCACGGCAACTGGTGCGCCTGGATATCCCGCTGATGATCGGCGCCAGCCTGCTGGTGTTCGTATTGGCGTGGAACGAAGAACTGACCCGCGCCGATGGCGTGATGCTGCTCGCGGCGCTGGTGCTGTATCTGGGCCTGCCGCTGCGCCAGTCGCGGCACTCGACCCGCCCGCAATCGACGACCCACGAAGTCCCGCAAGCACCCTGGCTCAGCAGTCTGCTGATGATCGTGGTGGGGTTGGCGATGCTGGTCTACGCGGGGCACTTGATGTTGGGCGCGGCGGTTTCGGTCGCGACCGATCTGGGATTGTCGGAGCGGATCATCGGCCTGACCATCGTCGCTGCCAGCACCTCCCTGCCGGAACTGGCCACCTCGTTGATCGCCGCCTTGCGCGGTCAACGCGACATCGCCGTGGGCAACGTGATCGGCAGCAACCTGTTCAACCTCTTGGGCGTACTGGGCTTCACCGCGTTGATCGCGCCGTCGCCGCTGTCGGTATCGCCCAACGCCCTGGACTTCGACTTGCCGGTGATGCTCGGCGTCGCGGTGGTGTGCCTGCCGGTGTTTTATTCCGGTTACCGGGTGACCCGCGCCGAAGGTCTGATGTTTTTGGGTTTGTATCTGGCTTACGGTCTGCACGTGGTGTCGTTCACCACCGGCATGCCGCTGGCCGGCAAGCTTGAACACCTGATGCTGTTTTTTGCCCTGCCGGCGCTGGTGGCGTTTTTGCTGTTCACGTCGCTGCGCGCCTGGCGTCGCCAACACCACAAGAGTGAATTGCCATGACCGATGATAAAAAGCCTGGCGTTGAAGTACGCCGCCAAGTGATGGGCGACGCCTTCGTCGACCGCGCGCTGGGCAATGCCACCGAGTTCACTCAACCGCTGCAGGACTTCGTCAACGAACACGCCTGGGGCAGCGTCTGGAACCGCGAAGGTTTGCCATTGAAAACCCGCAGCCTGATCACCCTCGCCGCGCTGACCGCGTTGAAGTGCCCGCAGGAATTGAAAGGCCACGTGCGCGGTGCGCTGAACAATGGCTGCACCGTGGAAGAGATCCGTGAAGCGCTGCTGCATTGCGCGGTGTATGCCGGTGTCCCGGCGGCAATCGATGCGTTTCGGGCGGCGCAGGAAGTGATCGATAGCTACCAGAAAGCCGACTAGATCCACCCGCCCCACTGCAACAGGAAGATCCCGAGGTTGGTGGTGATCGCTGCCATCAACGTGGTGATCACGATGATCGCCGCCGCCAGTTCATGATTGCCATTGGCCTGACGGGCCATGACAAAACTGGCCGCGGCGGTCGGGCTGCCGAAGTACAGAAACAGAATCCCCAACTCCGCACCACGAAAGCCCCAGAGCCACGCCCCCAGTGTCGCCAGCACCGGCAGGCCGATCATCTTCACCAGGCTTGAACTCAGCGCCATGTTGCCGCTTTTGCGCAGGGCCACCAGCGACAGTGTGCCGCCAATGCAGATCAGCGCCAATGGCAGGGTGGTTTGCGCCAGGTATTGGCCGGACTTCTCAAGCCATCCCGGCAAGCTGATCTGGAAGTAGGCAAACGGCGCCGCCGCAAACACGCTGATGATCAGCGGATTGACCATCACACTTTTGCAGATACTCCAGGGGTCGGACTTGATCACCGGGCTGTAAACCGCCAGCACAATGGTCGAGAGCGTGTTGTAAAACAGGATCACCAACGCCGCGAGAATCGCCCCGAGGGAAATCCCGTATTCGCCGTACATGCTTGCCGCCAGTGCGAGGCCGATCACCCCGTTATTGCCGCGAAAGGCGCCTTGGGTATAAATCCCCCGATCTTCCCGCGGGCACTTCCAGATCGCCCAGCCCCAGGCGATGGCAAAACACACCAGCGTCGCCAGCGAGAAATAGATCAGCAGCGCCGGTTGCAACGCGGCGTGCAGGTCGGCATGCAAGATGCCCAGAAACAGCAACGCTGGCATGGTGACGTTAAACACCAGGGCCGACGCAGTGTGGATGAAGTTGTCGTTGATCCAGTCGATGCGCTTGAGCAGCGCCCCCAGAAACAGCATGGCAAACACCGGCGCGGTGATGTTCAGGGTTTCGAGGAAGATAGCCAGCATGCCGGGGATAACCTTGGGTGAGCGTCGTTAGGGGGCTAATGATAAGCCACTAGGGACTCCGCCGTCTGATAGACCGCTTTCGCGAGCAAGCCCGCTCCCACAGGGGAATGCATTTCAAATGTGGGAGCGGGCTTGCTCGCGAAGAACGATAACGCGGTTTCAGGTGATTGGCGCCGGGTTAAACAGGGTGATGTCGTTATGCAGCTTGTGCTTCTCCGCCCAGGTTTGCTTCTTGCCGCTGGCCACCTCCAGGTAGTAGTGGAACAACTCCCAGCCGAGGTCTTCAATCGAAGCCCGCCCGGTCGCAATCCGTCCGGCATCGATGTCGATCAAGTCCGGCCAGCGCTGCGCCAGCTCGGTCCGGGTCGACACCTTCACCACCGGCGCCATCGCCAAACCATACGGCGTGCCACGCCCGGTAGTGAACACATGCAGGTTCATCCCCGCCGCCAATTGCAACGTCCCGCAGACAAAATCACTGGCCGGGGTCGCACAGAAAATCAGGCCTTTGCGCTTAAAGCGCTCGCCAGGACCCAGCACCCCGTTGATCGCGCTGCTGCCGGATTTGACGATCGAGCCCAGGGACTTCTCGACAATGTTCGACAACCCGCCCTTCTTGTTGCCAGGCGTGGTGTTGGCGCTGCGATCCGCTTCGCCCTTGGCCAGGTAACGGTCGTACCAGTCCATCTCGCGCACCAGTTCCTGAGCGACTTCCTCGGTTTCCGCACGGGACGTGAGCAGGTAAATCGCGTCGCGCACTTCGGTGACTTCGGAAAACATCACCGTCGCGCCAGCGCGCAGTAACAGGTCCGAGGCATAACCCAACGCCGGGTTGGCGGTAATCCCGGAAAACGCATCGCTGCCGCCGCACTGCATACCGAGAATCAGCTCGGACGCCGGAACGGTTTCCCGGCGACGCTGATCGAGCTTCTTCAACCGGGTCTCGGCCAGCGCCATGATCTGCTCGATCATCTCGGTGAAACCGTGACTGGAATCCTGCAAGCGGTACAACCACGGATCGCTCAAATCCACCGAGCTGTCGTTCTCGTGCATCACCTGCCCGGCCTGCAATTTCTCGCAGCCCAGGCTGATGACCAAGGCCTCGCCACCCAGGTTCGGGTTACGCGCGAGGTTGCGCACCGTGCGGATCGGGATGTACGCGTCAGTCGCGGTAATCGCCACGCCACAGCCGTAGCTGTGGGTCAGCGCGACCACGTCATCAACGTGCGGATACTTGGGCAGCAACTCGTCCTTGATGCGCTTGACCGCATGGTCCAGCACGCCGGTGACGCACTGAACCGTCGTGGTAATCCCGAGAATGTTGCGCGTACCGACGGTGCCGTCAGCGTTGCGATAACCCTCGAACGTGAAGCCTTCAAGCGGTGCCTGCGCCGCCGGCACTTCGGTGGACAGCGGCAAGCTGTCCAGCGGTGGCGCTGTGGGCATGCGCAGTTGATCTTCCTTGACCCAGCTGCCGCGCGGAATCGGCTGCAACGCGTAGCCGATGGTCTGCCCGTAACGAATCACCTGGCCACCCACGGGAATGTCTTCCAGGGTGACCTTGTGGCTCTGTGGCACGAAATCCACGGTGACCAGGCCGTCCGGAAACTCGGTGCCGGCCGGCACGCCTTGGTCATTGACCACGATCACTACGTTGTCCCGCTCGTGCAGGCGGATGTAGCGCGGCGAGTCGGAATGTTCAATCAACTGCATGACGCCGCTCCTCAGGAATGCGCTTCAGATAATTTATTGTTCGTTTCAGGGCCACTGACTGGCGGCTCCTTGAGTACCACACGTTTGATCGGACCGACGATTACCAGGTAGCTGAACACCGCGACCAGGGCGTTGCAACCGACAAACACCAGCGCCCATTTGAACGAACCGGTGGAGCTGATGATGTAGCCGATGACAATCGGGGTGGTGATCGAGGCGATGTTGCCGAAGGTGTTGAACAAGCCACCGCTGAGACCGGCGATCTGTTTTGGCGAGGTGTCAGACACCACGGCCCAACCCAGCGCACCCACGCCTTTGCCAAAGAATGCCAGGGCCATGAAGCCGACAACCATCCATTCAACGTCCACGTAGTTGCAGGCCACGATGCTGCTGGAGACCAGCAAGCCGGCAATGATCGGCGCCTTGCGGGCGAAGGTCAGCGAGTGGCCCTTGCGCAGCAGGTAGTCGGAAATCACGCCGCCGAGCACACCACCAATAAAGCCGCAGATCGCCGGCAACGAGGCAATGAAACCCGCCTTGAGGATGGTCATGCCGCGTTCTTGCACCAGGTACACCGGGAACCAGGTCAGGAAGAAGTAGGTGATGCCGTTGATGCAGTACTGGCCCAGATACACGCCGAGCATCATGCGGTTGGTCAGCAACTGGCGGATGTAGTCCCACTTCGGTCCATCGACCTTTTTGCCTTTGCCCTTGTCCTGGTCCATGTCGACCATCCCGCCGTTGTCGGCGATGTGCTTGAACTCGGCGTCATTGATCATCGGGTGTTGGCGCGGGCTGTGGATAACCTTCAGCCAGATCCCCGAGAAGATGATGCCGATCACGCCCATGACGATGAACACGTGCTGCCAGCCGAAGCTGTAAACGATCCAGCCCATCAGCGGCGCGAACAACACGGTGGCGAAGTATTGCGCCGAGTTGAAAATCGCAGACGCCGTACCGCGTTCAGCGGTCGGGAACCAGGCCGCAACAATGCGTGCGTTGCCGGGGAAGGATGGCGCTTCGGCCAGGCCCACCAGGAAGCGCAGCATGAACAGCGCAACCACCGCCGTGGACATGCCGAACTCACCGACATAGCCCTGCAGCACGGTGAACAGCGACCAGGTGAAGATGCTGAGCGCGTAGATTTTTTTCGAGCCGAAACGGTCCAGCAGCCAGCCACCGGGAATTTGCCCGGCCACGTAGGCCCAACCGAATGCAGAGAAGATGTAACCGAGGGTGACCGCGTCGATGCCGAGGTCTTTTTGCAGGCTGGAGCCCGCGATGGCGATGGTAGCCCGGTCGGCATAGTTGATCGTGGTCACCAGAAAAAGCATGAGCAAAATCAAATAGCGGACGTGGGTCGGCTTGGTCGCTTGCATGTAGATGTACTCCCACTGATTATTTTTATGCGCGGGTGAATCTTTGGTTGTGGAAGCAGCCGGTCGACGCTCGATTGCTCGCTCCCACAGGGGTCTTGCGTTTACGACCCGATGTAAGAGGTCTTCACCACGGTGTAGAACTCTTGCGCGTAGCGACCTTGCTCGCGAGATCCATAGGATGAACCTTTACGCCCACCGAATGGAACGTGGTAATCCACGCCCGCCGTCGGCAGGTTGACCATCACCATCCCGGCCTGGGAGTGGCGTTTGAAGTGGTTGGCGTACTTCAACGACGTGGTGGCAATGCCCGCCGACAGACCGAATTCGGTGTCGTTGGCCATGGCCAGCGCAGCCTCGTAATCCGCGACGCGAACCACGTTGGCCACCGGGCCGAAGATCTCTTCGCGGCTGATGCGCATCGCGGCTTCGCTGTCGGCAAACAGGGTTGGCGCGAGGTAGTAACCTTCGGTGTCGCAAGTCACCAGACCGCCGCCGCTGACCAGACGTGCACCTTCGGACTGGCCGATGTCGATGTACTTCAGGTCCTGTTCAAGCTGCGCTTGCGAGACCACCGGACCAATGTCGGTGCCGGTTTTCAACGCGTGACCGACTTTGATCGACTTCATGCGCTCGGCCACGGCTTCGACGAACTTGTCGTGAATCCCGGCAGTGACGATGAAGCGGCTCGAGGCCGTGCAACGCTGGCCGGTGGAGTAGAACGCGCTCTGTACCGACAGCTCGACCGCTTGCTTGAGGTCGGCATCGTCGAGAATGATCTGCGGGTTCTTGCCGCCCATTTCCAGCTGAACCTTGGCCTGACGCGACACGCAGCTAACGGCGATCTGACGACCGACACCCACGGAACCGGTGAAGCTGATGCCGTCGACTTTCGGGCTCTGCACCAGCGCATCGCCAACCACTCGACCGCTGCCCATTACCAGGTTGAACACGCCGGCCGGGAAGCCTGCGCGGGAGATGATTTCTGCCAGCGCCCAAGCGCAACCCGGCACAAGATCCGCCGGTTTCAGGACGACGCAGTTGCCGTAGGCCAGGGCCGGGGCGATTTTCCACGCAGGGATCGCGATCGGGAAGTTCCATGGCGTGATCAGACCGACCACACCCAGCGCCTCGCGAGTCACTTCGACGTTCACACCCGGACGCACCGACGGCAGATAGTCGCCGGACAGGCGCAGGCATTCACCGGCGAAGAACTTGAAGATGTTGCCGGCGCGAGTCACTTCGCCGATGGCTTCGGGCAGGGTCTTGCCCTCTTCCCGAGCCAGCAAGGTGCCGAGCTCTTCGCGGCGAGCGAGGATTTCGCTGCCGACTTTATCCAGGGAATCATGACGTGCCTGAATGCCCGAAGTGGACCACGCCGGGAACGCGGCGCGAGCGGCGTCGATGGCGGCGTGGACCTGAGCCAGATCAGCCTTGGCGTATTCGCCGATGGTATCGGTCAATTCGGACGGGTTGATGTTGGTGCAGTAATCGCTACCCGCAATCCATTCACCGTTGATGTAGTTATCAAAACGCTTTGCATCTGCCACGGGATGTTCTCCTCACGCAAAAGGCCGCTGAATACTCAGCGGCCTTGTTTAATCGGATGTGTTACTGCGCACCTTGCTTGTCGATCAGCGCGGCGAGCATTTCGTACTCTTCGCCGGTAAGATCGGTCAGCGGCGCACGCACAGGACCTGCGTCATAGCCGGCAATCTTTGCCCCGGCCTTGACGATGCTTACGGCATAACCGGCTTTGCGGTTACGGATGTCCAGGTATGGCAGGAAGAAGTCGTCGATGATCTTGCCAACGGTGGCGTGATCTTCGCGCGCGATGGCGTGGTAGAAATCCATCGCGGTTTTCGGGATGAAGTTGAACACCGCCGAGGAGTAAACCGGTACGCCCAGGGCCTTGTAGGCAGCGGCGTAAACTTCGGCGGTCGGCAAACCACCCAGGTAGCTGAAGCGATCACCGAGGCGGCGACGGATCGACACCATCAACTCGATATCGCCCAGGCCATCCTTGTAGCCGATCAGGTTCGGGCAGCGCTCAGCCAGACGTTCCAGCAGCGGCGCGGTCAGGCGGCAGACGTTGCGGTTGTAAACCACCACACCGATTTTTACCGATTTGCACACAGCTTCAACGTGGGCGGCAACGCCGTCCTGGCTGGCTTCGGTCAGGTAGTGCGGCAGCAGCAACAGGCCTTTGGCGCCCAGGCGCTCGGCTTCCTGTGCGTATTCGATGGCTTGACGAGTGGAACCGCCAACGCCGGCCAGAATCGGCACGCTGGTTTCGCAGGTGTCGACGGCAGTCTTGATGATTTCCGAATATTCGCTGGCCGCCAGAGAGAAGAACTCGCCGGTGCCGCCCGCGGCGAACAATGCCGTGGCGCCGTATGGGGCCAGCCATTCGAGACGTTTGATGTAGCCCGCGCGATGGAAATCGCCCTGAGCATTGAAATCGGTAACCGGGAAAGACAGCAGACCGGAAGAGAGGATGGACTTCAGTTCTTGTGGATTCATTATTCGAACACCCTGGGTAGCGACGTATGTGTGTGAAAAAACCGTTCAGCCTGAGCCGAAGTTGTAGGTCATCGTACAACTTAAATAATAACCGTCAACTGCATTTCATCACCAACCGCAGAATTTGAGTCGGAAAGGTATTTTCTTGACGTAGGAAATTTCTCGCCTATGATCCAGATAACTGTATATGCATACAGTTATTTTTTGATCGTACCGACGACATATCAAGGAGATAGAAATGTCAGGTCTACACGCACAACCGAAGGAAAAACCAAAACAGGTCATTGCCGAGCTGGATGATCTTTTTACCGAGCATGGCATCCCTCTCATCGGGAATAACCCACATGTGATCTTGCAGATTGCTGATCATCACAGCTCTACGCCTACCCTTCCCGCGCCTCTGCCCACAGCCTCCGGCAATGCCCTGAAAGGCAAGCCACAGCTGAGGTTCGAGGGTGGCGAACACACCGCCATCGGCGACAGCACACTGCTGCGCTTCATCAAGGACGCACCGGCTATCCCCGCTTCGCAGGTGGAACTGCATCTACCCAATGGGCTGGCGCTGACCTATGGCCAGGTCATTGCGCTGGGAGGTGATTTCTATGGAATTCCCGATCAACCGATAAGCGAAGGCGCGACAGGCGCCGACCGAATCCAGCGTTTTACCAACGCCTTCAACTCGCTGGCCGTGCTGCCTGCTGCTAACGCTGAAGCCAAGCTGATCCTCGGCGTGATGCAAAAGGAAATCGCCGCGATCAAGCAGGCGATCAAGGACGGTAAACAACCTCACGAAGCCTATGACGCCCTCGGTGATACGTTGTCGGAAGAGTGGAACAAGATCACCGGCGGCGGCAGTGTCGTTTCGGCGCTGCTCCCATTTGGCCGCTACCTGAAACTGGCCGCCAACAATGCCGATCACTTCGCCGAATGGGCGCTGCTGGCCTACATCGCCGGGCACACCGCGGCGGTGCAACAAGCGGTGCGGGCCTACACCAGCGGCGATGAAAAGCAGCTGGAGCTGGCCTATGCGATGAACGCTTTTGCCGATCACTACCTGACCGACCTGTTTTCCGCCGGCCACTTGCGAGTGCCGCGCAAACAATTGGCAGCGGTGGTCACGCCCAGTGATCTGGGTTCGTTGATCACGCGATTCATGCACGACGAAGACAGCAAGTTCGGCCTCAATGTGCGCAATGGCAACGGCGATCAATGGCACGCGTATGGGGACAAGCGCTACTTCGACGACCTCTCCAGCGCCAATCGCATCCAGGTGAATCAGGCGGTTCAGGTGTCTGCGGATGAAGTGTTCGCGGCTTATCTCAGCGGAATCGCCCCATCGGCCGGCCAATTCGGCGCCTTGAAAAAGATGCCTGATCTGCAAGCCGTACTGAACCTGGCGACCAACTTCTCGCCGCTGTTCAGGGTCGAGGGCAACAAGGTGCTGCGACGCAAGGACGTCAACAACCTGAACGACGCCGCCACCGTGGACGACTGGTGGGGCTGGAGCACTTATTTGCTGCTCAAGGATTACAAACCCACTGGCAACGTTGCCTGATAAGGAGATCGATGATGACTATCAAATTAAAACTGGAACTGGCCTCGGGGCAATCGCTGAAGGGCGCGCCGTTGGAGTTGTTGGCTGACGGTGTACCGATTGCTCGGGGGGTTGTGGATAAGCATGGAGGGGCGATGTTCGATGTTAAATCTGCGGCGGCTCAGTTGGCCGTGAGGGTGGATCGTTCGATTCTGAAGACTGGCTGAAGCTAATGGCCCCATCGCGCAGGCTCGCTCCCAGAAGGGATCTACTGTGAACACATTATTTGTGGGCGCCAATGACCCAAGGTGGGAGCGAGCCTGCTCGCGATGGAATTTCCCATGACGCAGCAAACGGTGCTGAGACGCTGACCGTTCATCGAAACTGTTATTTCTTACAGTATCGCGTAAATGCTCTTTACCGCTAAATCACCGGATCGATCAACAATCAGGCATGCGGCCATGAAAACAATTCACCGGTTCACTTTTCCCACAACGACCAAACACTCGGCCTTGGAGGTAACCCCCGATTTCGATCTCTCCGTACAAGTCGGAAATCTCGTTGAGTTTGAGACGATTCCCGACGTGAACTGGGTGATCACTCAGAAAAAATACAAAGTGTTAATGGATAACACAATCGAGTACGTCGACTACGACACAGACATCGCTCAATAACGGCCTACCCCCGCTGCGCCTCAGCCTCTTCATGCGCATGGCGCAGCCGCTCCCGGCTGTTCGTCAGATGTAACCGCATCGCCGCCCGCGCAGCATCCGAATCCTGACGTGCAATCGCATCGTAAATTTCTTCGTGCTCTCGGCTCAGACGATTCATGTAGTGCTGCTGATCGTCATGTGCCAGGCGCGCCGAGTTCAGTCGCGTGCGCGGAATGATGCTGGTGCCGAGGTGGGTCATGATGTCGGTGAAATAGCGGTTGCCCGTCGCCAGGGCGATTTGCAGGTGGAACTGGAAGTCGGATGCCACGGCATCGCTGGCATGGGAAACACTTTCATTCAACGCGTCCAGCGCTGCTCGCATCAACGCCAGTTGCTCGGGGCTGCGGCGCTGCGCGGCAAGGCCGGCGGATTCCACTTCGAGGCTGATGCGCAGTTCCAGAATCGCCAGCACGTCACGCAACGTGACCACGGTCGCCGGGTCGATACGGAAACCGCTCGGGCTTGGGGTGTCGAGCACGAAGGTGCCGATGCCGTGGCGGGTTTCCACTTGCCCTGCCGCCTGCAAACGGGAAATCGCTTCGCGCACCACGGTGCGGCTGACGCCATGGGCATCCATGATCGCCGACTCGGTGGGCAATTTGTCGCCACGCTTGAGGTGACCGTCGCGGATCTGCTCGGACAGCACCGTCACCAGTTCCTGAGCGAGGCTGCGGCGCTTGCGAGGGAGGCGTGGTGCGTCGATCGGGTTTTCCATGGTGAACGTCTTTCTCGAAAGTTGCGGCTGAAACCGCATCATAGCTCAACGCGGTTGTACGATCACCGTCGGGGTGAACACCATTCCCCACAGGAGGGGTTGTGGCGATTATGCGGTCACGGTTTGATCCACCAGATGGCCATTCTCGATACGAACATGCCGTGGATGGAACCGCTTCAGGCTGCTGCGATGCCCAACGCTGACAATGCTCAACCCCGGAATCTCATCGATCAAGGTCTGATACAGCGACGCTTCGTCCTCCTCGTCCATCGCCGAGGTCGCTTCGTCCATGTACAGCCATTGCGGTGCATAAAGCAGCGCACGAGCGAAGGCCAGACGCTGTTGCTCGCCCGGCGACAACATGCGCTGCCAGTGATTGGCTTCGTCCAGACGGGCAACGAGATGCGGCAAACGACAGGCTTCCAGCACATGAACGTAGCGCTCGTGCGGATACGTATCGCCAGACTGTGGATAACTCAGCGCTTCACGCAGGCTGCCAATCGGCAGATACGGTTTTTGCGGCAGGAACAGATAACGCCCCGTCGGCAGACGAATACTGCCGTGACCAGCCGGCCACAGATGACCCATCGCCCGCAGCAAGGTGGACTTGCCGCTGCCGGAACGGCCGCTGAGCATGACGCGCTCGCCCTCCTCCACGGTCATGTCGGCGTTGGTCAGCAGGTGACGACCGTCAGCGAGGTCCAGGCCAAGGTTGTGCACCTTCAACGCCGAGCCGTGATTCTGCACATCGATCGCCGGTGCGCGCTCTTCGTTGTCGGTCATGGCCTGGCGGAAACTCAGCAGTCGGTCACAGGTGGCGCGCCACGCGGCGAGATTCTGATACGCACTGATAAACCAGCTGAAACTCTCCTGCACGTTGCCGAACGCCGAACTGATTTGCATCAGATCGCCGAGTTCGATCTTGCCAGCGAAGTAACGCGGTGCCGCGACCATGAACGGAAAGATGATAGCGGCCTGGCTATAACCGGCGGTGAAGAACGTCAGACGCTTGGACACCTTCATAATGTCCCAGAAGTTGTGCCAGACCATCCCGAAACGGTAGCTCAAGCGACGGTTTTCATTGGGCTCGCCGTTGTACAGCGCAATGCTTTCGGCGTTTTCGCGAATCCGCACCATGGAAAAACGCAGGTCGGCTTCGAAACGTTGTTGTTGGTTGTTCAAACCGATCAAGCGACGACCAATCAAATGCGTCAGCCAGCTGCCGATCACGGCATAGACCAGCACACACCAGAACATGTAGCCGGGAATGGTGAAACCGAACACTTCGATACTGCCCGACACGCCCCACAGAATGATCGAGAACGACACCAGGCTGACAATGTTGCGAAGCAAACCAATGCCCAGTTCCAGGGTGTTCGAGGTAAAGTTGTTGAGGTCTTCGGAAATCCGCTGGTCCGGGTTATCGGTGTAACCGCCCTGTTCCAGCTGGTAGTAATTCTTGTTGCCGAGCCAGCGGGCAAAATGCTTTTCGGTGAGCCAGGCTCGCCAGCGGATGGTCAGCATCTGGGTCAGATAGAGCCGGTAGACGGCACCGATGATTGCCACCGCCGCAATCCCGCAGAAATACAGGATCAGCCGCCAGAAGGCCGCCTCGTCCTTTTGTTGCAGGGCGTTGTAAAAATCCTTGTACCAGGTGTTGAACCACACCGAGATCCCCACGCTGACCAGCGACAGCGCGATCACAGCGATCAGCAACGTCCAGGCCTTGCCCTTCTCTTCACTGCGCCAGTAAGGAGTGGTCATCGCCCAGACTTTGCGAAAATACTGCCCGCGCACAGCATCGTTGACCGCGGAATATTCAGCGTTCTGATTCATGGATAAGGCTCGATAAAGAAAAGAACACACACGAACCGATCATAGATGATCGGTTCGGTTTGTCGCGAGGAGCGGCCCGCATTCGTTCAGCGCAGGTTCAGCGACGAACGGGACGCTTCTGCAGTTTGCGCTGCAGCGTGCGGCGGTGCATGCCCAGGGCGCGGGCCGTGGCGGAGATGTTGCCTTCGTGTTCGGTCAGCACGCGCTGGATGTGTTCCCACTGCAGGCGATCCACCGACATCGGGTTTTCCGGCACCAGTGTGTCGAGGTCGGCGTGCTCGGAGAGCAGCGCGGCCAACACGTCATCGGCGTCCGCCGGTTTGCACAGGTAATTGCAGGCACCGCGCTTGATCGCCTCGACGGCGGTGGCAATGCTCGAATAACCGGTGAGGATTACCACGCGCATTTCCGGGTCCAGTTCAAGGAGCTTGGGCAACAGCACCAGGCCGGAATCGCCGTCCATTTTCAGGTCCAGCGCGGCGTAGTCTGGCAGGTCAGCCTGAGCGATGGTCAGGCCTTCTTCGGCGGAACCGGCGGTGCTGACGCGAAAGCCACGGCGGGCCATGGCACGGGCCATCACCCGGGTAAACGTTGCGTCGTCGTCTACCAGCAGCAAATGCGGCAGTTCTTCGCCTTCGCCTTCGACTTGGATCTCGTCACTCATGTTCGTCTCCTCGGGCGACACGGGGCAGGCGCAGCTCGGTGAGCGTGCCGCCTTCCTCATGACTGTAGAGTTTCACTGAGCCGCCGGCGCGTGTCACGCTGGCCTTGCTCAAAAAGAGGCCCAGGCCGAAACCTTTGCCCTTGGTGGTAAAAAACGGCTTGCCGATCTGCTCGGCAATGGCCAGCGGCACACCGGCGCCGTGGTCGCGAATGCTGATGGTCAAATCCTCGGCATTCCAGTCCAGCGTCACTTGCAACCCTTCGGGGCAAGCGTCGGCGGCGTTGTTGAGCAAATTCAGCAGCGCCTGGGTCAGGTCTGGTGGTGGCGCCATGCGTGGCACGGTGCCTTGGCCCAAGCGCTGGAAGCGGTAACTGGCTTCCGGGCGCATCAGGTGCCAGCGATTCAGGGCTTCGTCGAGCCAATCGGTGACGTCCTGCATTTCCACGGCCAATCGGCGATTGGCCTCGGCGGCGCGCACCAGTTGCTGCAAGGTTTCCTTGCAGAGTTTGACCTGATCCTGCAGCACGCTCAGGTCGTCTTGCAACATCGGGTCGTGATGGTCCTGACGCATTTCCTTGAGCAACACGCTCATGGTCGCCAGCGGCGTGCCCAGCTCATGGGCAGCACCGGCGGCCTGGGTGGCGACGGCCAGCAGTTGCTGATCGCGCAGGCCCTCTTCGCGACGGATGGCGCGCAGTTCTTCCTGACGACGCAGCTCCTCGGCCATGCGTGCGGCGAAGAAGGTGATGACCGCCGCGGCCAGGGCGAAACTCAGCCACATCCCGTAAACCTGCAGGTTTTCCCGAGCGATCGGGAAGGTTTGCAGCGGATAGAAGCGCGCCAGCAGCAGGGTGTACATCGTCAACGCAATACCGGACAGAATCACCGAATAACGCCACGGCAAGGTCACGGCAGCGATGGTCAGCGGCACCAGGTAATAAGAGACGAAGGGGTTGGTCGACCCGCCGGAGAAATACAGCAAGGCACTGTGGATAAACAGGTCGCAGGCCAGTTGCACGGCGTATTCGAGTTCGGTAACCGGCCATGAGGTGCGCAGGCGAATCGCCGTGAACGCGCACAGCAACATCGAGCAACCCAGGGTCGCGGCCAGTTGGAACCAGGGCAGCGGCAGCAAGTCGAGCCAGTAGGCCAGGCCCACGGAACCGGCCTGAGCGGCCAACACCAATGTGCGGATGAACGTCAGCCGCCAGAGATTCTGGCGAGTAGCGGAAGTGATTTGAACGGCGGCGAGCATGAGCTCTCCTGATGAGCGCTCCAGGCGGATCGCACGGAGTATAACCAAGCACGGGGGCTGGCAGGCAAAAGTGCGGCAAACGGCCACAGCCTATTGGCCGACACGCATCCCTTGTAATTGGATGGACTCGCCCAAGCCGAGGCGTCAATGCGCCACGGTGGCAGTCTAAACAGCCAACGACAGCGAGGGCGAGTCCATGAAAAATCATAGTTCGATTGATCAATCCCTGTCTTCTT
>NZ_VOBM01000024.1:0-89055 GCF_008370005.1 Pseudomonas sp. ANT_J28 | reverse complement strand
GCGGGTCTGCTTACGTTTTCCGGCATATTCGGCATCGGCGAAGGACATCTGTTTCATCGGGGTTCAACCGCTCAGTTTGTGCGAGGTGCGTATTTCACCAAATCTGGATGTCTTTTTCAGAGTTTCCTTAAGTGCTTTGGCCGGTCTCCCCATTCAAATTTGCATAGTCCCATCGCGGTCGTGCGGTAGATACGCTGAGTGGGAGCGGTCATCGGAAAGCCCTCGGCAGAATTAGATCAGCGAAGCATAGATGATTCAAGCGCGCTTGCTCAGCTTTAAGCTGCATAACGGGTTGGTAGGGAATTACCTGAAAATAAGTTCCCAATCTCAAGATAGCAAGGCGCAACACGCAGGTCCTCCACCGGCGTCATCCATGACTTCCGGACGACCAGCCTCATATCCGCTGAAGATCAGCGCCGTGGGCCGGCAGTGCCCAGGGGAGGATGCCTTCCTGGAATTCTTCGGAGGAAGGACAAACTTTAATGCGCTGGCTGATCCTGCTGAAACAGTGTCAAAACGCCCTTTTCAAAATGTAAACGATAGAGATCCAAAGTAGCTCATCGTTTACATTTTTGGCTCATATAGACTGTGAACTCTCCCCATTAGAGTCATTAAGATTGGCTGTATGTCTCATAATTTCAATACTTTAAAGATACCAAATGGCACGCTAGCTAGGCTGATTACAGGGTTGACAAGTAGCTAGAAGTATTCAACGGATCTGGTGGCCATCAGTGCTCAGCTCTCAACGGGTCATTCGTGCAAAAGCGGCGATGTTAACACGCCCGCCGGGGTGTTTCAGGTGCACCGCGTTATCGTTCATCGCGAGCAAGCTCGGCTCCCACAGGCATCAGGCTTGCTTGTAACCGCGCACTTCATCCACGCCACGGTTGGCCAATTGGTCAGCCCGCTCGTTGCCATGGTGACCGATGTGGCCACGCACCCATTTCCAGGTGACGTTATGGCGATTGACCTGCTCATCCAGCAACTTCCACAGATCAGCGTTTTTCACCGGTTCTTTCGCAGCGGTTTTCCAGCCGCGCTTCTTCCAGTTGTCCATCCACTCGTTGATGCCTTTCATCACATACTGCGAGTCGGTGACGAGCAGCACGTCGCAGGAGCGCTTGAGTTCTTCAAGACCACGGATCGCGCCCATCAGCTCCATGCGGTTGTTGGTGGTGTTGGCTTCGCCGCCCCACAGTTCTTTTTCAATGCCCTTGCACACCAGCAATGCGCCCCAGCCGCCAGGGCCAGGGTTGCCTTTACAGGCGCCGTCGGTGAAGAGTTCTACGCTATCGCTCATGCCAATCTATCCAGAAAATGCGGTGGCTCGCCGATCGGTGATCGACGATGCCCGAGGCCGGGGCAAACCCGACCGGGATAATAAAAAGTGTATTACGGATCGATGCGGCGACGATTGACCTTGGCCATCGGCAATGGAATCAGCTTGCCCATCGGTTCGCGCCGCTCCTGACGGACAGGCCGCAGGCCCACCACGATCTTGCGCGCAACCAATAAATAGAAGCCGCCACCCGACAGTTGCCAATCACCGGCCTTGCGCTCCCAACCGGCCAGACGAGCCTGCCAGGCGGGTGACGCAAGCGGCGGACGATAGCACCCGAAGCGGCGTTTCTCCAGCGCGAAGCCCAGCAGGTTCAGCCAGTCACCGACTCGCGACGGCGAGATGCAGCGAGCCTTGCGCAAGGCGTCGTGAGCAAAAACGTGACGCAAGCCCCAGGTGCTCCAGGGGTTGATCCCGACGATCAGCAGATGCCCGCCGGGCCGCACGCTGCTCGCCGCTTCGCGCAGCAGACCGTGGGGTGACAGGCAGAAATCCAGCCCATGCTGCAACACCACCACATCGGCGGCATGCTCGCTCAAAGGCCACGCCTGCTCTTCGCAGACGATCTCGACACCCGGCAATGGCGCGCCGAGCCGCACATTGCGCTGGACTTGCGGCGCCGACGGCGGCGTTTGGGCCGACGGGCCGTAATGCACCAGGTAGCCACCGAAGAACCGTCCCAACTCGTCTTCGAGCATGCGACGTTCTTCGTCCAGCAGAAATTGCCCGATGGGGCCAGACAGCCATTCTCGGGCCGCGCTGATCAACGTCAGCCATTCAGGATCAGCCTGAGCGAACGCTTTATCGGTCATTGCATTCTCCAACGCGCCAGGAAGTTCTAAGATGCGCCATTGTTTTCCGCTTGGCGAATCCGACGATGATACAGATCAGTGCCCTGCCCGCCTTCACCGACAACTACATCTGGTTGTTACAAGACCACCGCACCCAGCGCTGCACGGTGGTTGATCCGGGCGATGCCGCGCCGGTGCAAGCCTGGCTCGCCGCGCATCCGGGTTGGGTGTTGAGTGATATTTTGATCACTCACCATCATCATGACCACGTCGGCGGCGTCGAGCAGCTGAAAAAAGCGACGGACGCGAAAGTCTATGGTCCGGCCAGCGAAACCATCCCGCTGCGGGACGTGGCGCTCAAGGACAACGACCGCGTCAGCGTGCTGGGCTGGGACTTCGATGTCTTTGCCGTCCCCGGCCACACCCTGGGGCATATCGCCTATTACCATCAAGGTTTGCTGTTCTGCGGTGACACCCTGTTCGCAGCCGGTTGCGGACGCTTGTTCGAAGGCACGCCGGAGCAAATGCATACCTCACTGACGCGCCTCGCCGGCCTGCCTGAAGATACGCTGGTCTACTGCACTCACGAATACACCTTGAGCAACCTGAAGTTTGCCGCAGCGGTCGAACCGGGCAATCCGGACACCGCCGCACGTCTGAAAAAAGTCACCGCTCAGCGCGAGGCCGGAATCATGACGCTGCCCTCTACTCTGGCGCTTGAAAAGCTTACCAACCCGTTTTTGCGTGTCGACGAAACATCCGTCAAAGAAAAAGTGGACGAACGGAATGGAACCCAAAACCGGGCTCCGAGTGCGGTTTTTGCTGCTCTACGTGCTTGGAAAGATAAGTTCTAAGTAGCCATCACGTTGGTACAAAAATTCTGAATGGTTGACCGCAGGGGGCCCGCTTTCTAGAATCGCCCGACATTTTTGCCCGGAACTTACTTCCAGCCAATGTCGTCATCTATTCGTAAAGCCATCAATTCAGACGCATTGACCCGCTTGGCTCAAGCCATCGCGGTGGCTGTGTCCGCCACTCTGGCGGGCTGTTCCAGCCATGTGCCGCAGACCGACGCGGCACACACTCCGAATATCGCCGCGCGAGCCAAGCAGAAACCTATCTGGCTCAGCGAAAAACCGACTCCGCAAATTCCGCAAGATGTCTGGGAGCGCATGCGCCAGGGCTTCCAGTTGCAGGACAACCTGGGTGTCAACCCGCGCATCGAGCAACAGCGCCTGTGGTTCGCCAGCAACCCGTCCTTCCTCGAAAACGCTGGCGAACGCGGCAGCCTCTACATTCACTACATCGTCGAACGCCTTGAAGAACGCAACATGCCGCTGGAACTGGCGCTGCTGCCAGTGATTGAAAGCGCCTACAACCCGATGGCCTACTCCCGGGCCGACGCGGTTGGCTTGTGGCAATTCATCCCTTCCACCGGGCGTTACTTCAACCTGCGTCAAACCCGTTTCTATGATGGCCGTCGTGACATCACCGCCTCGACCACCGCGGCCATGGATTACCTGACCCGCCTGCACGACATGTTCAACGGCGACTGGCTGCTGGCCCTGGCGGCTTACAACGCCGGCGAAGGCACGGTCAGCCGGGCCATCGAGCGCAACGAAAAGCTCGGTTTGCCGACCGACTACTGGAACCTGCCGCTGCCGGCCGAAACCCAGGCTTACGTGCCAAAGCTGCTGGCCCTGTCGCAAGTGGTGCTGGCACCTGAAGCCTACGGCGTGAACCTGAACCCGATTGCCAACGAACCGTACTTCCAGGTCGTCGAAATCAACCAGCGCATGGACCTGTCCAAGGTCGCCGCGGTGGCTAATATCGACGAAGACGAACTGTTCCAGCTCAACCCGGCCTTCAAGCAGCGCACCACCATCGATGGCCCACAGCATTTGCTGGTGCCAACGTCCAAGGCGCAGCTGCTGACCGCCAGCCTGTCGACCATGCGTCCTGAAGAGTTGATCAGCAAGAAGCCGCTCAAGCCGGTATTCGAAGGCTCGGATGACTCCGAACTCGCCAGTCTCAAACGCGCTTACCGCGTTAAACGCGGCGACAACCTCGGCACCATCGCCAAGGCCAACAAGGTCGACATCAAGGACCTGCAGCGCTGGAACAAGCTGACCGGCAAGAACCTCAAGGTTGGCCAGACCCTGGTCATGCAGGACACCACCAAGCGCAGCAGCGGTCGGGTCAACACCGTCGTGGCGGCGAACAGCAAAGCAACCGGCAAAGCTGAAAAACAGAAGCCGCAGACCCAATACAAGGTCCAGCAAGGCGACTCGCTGTACATGGTGGCCAAGCGTTTCAACGTTGAAATGCAGCACCTCAAGCGCTGGAATCCTCGGGTTGGCCAGGCGCTGAAGCCTGGTCAGATGCTGACGGTTGCTTCACCACGCTGATTGATGTGAAACCGAAAAAGATCGCAGCCTTCGGCAGCTCCTACGGATGTAAGCGCAGGTAGGAGCTGCCGAAGGCTGCGATCTTTTTTATGCCCCGACACCGCTTTCAGCACCCGTCTTTTTCCTGTCGATACAAGCTGTTACTGTACGGCCCACAAAGCCCAAGCCGCCTGGATCGGATCCCTGACTTGAAGCGTCCCCTCCTCCTGCTCCTGATCAGCCTGGCCTTGAGCTCCCCCGCAAGCGCGACGATCAGCGAAAGCCATGGTTATGCGCAGTTCGGCACGCTCAAGTACCCGGCCAGATTTACCCACTTCGACTGGGTCAACCCGCAAGCGCCCAAGGGCGGTACGTTGCGGGTGATGGCGTTTGGCACCTTCGATACGCTCAACCCCTACACGTTCAAGGGTTCAAGCCCGGTTTCCACACCGAATTTCCTGCAATACGGCATCAACGAGCTCAATGAACCGCTGATGGTCGGCACCGGCCAGTACGCGCCGTCCGGCGATGAGCCGACCTCCAGCTATGGCCTGATCGCCCAATCGGTGGAATACAGCGAAGACCGCAGCTGGGTGGTGTTCAATCTGCGCCCCGAAGCGCGTTTCCACGACGGCACACCGATTACCGCCTATGACGTGGCGTTTTCCTACCGTTTGCTGCTCAAGGATGGCCATCCGCAATACCGCACCAATCTTCAGGAAGTGTCGCGGGTCGACATCCTCAACCCGCAGCGCATTCGTTTTGTATTCAAACGCGCCGGCAATCCGTTGCTGATCCTGCGCCTGGGCGAATTGCCGGTGCTGCCCCAGCATTACTGGAAAGGTCGCGACTTCAAGGCCACCACCTTCGAACCGCCGCTGGGCAGCGGACCGTATCGCATCACGTCGGTAGAGCCTGGGCGTCAGATCATTTTCGAACGGGTCAAGGACTACTGGGGCAAGGACCTGCCGGTCAATCGCGGCAAGTACAACTTCGACCGCATGGAAGTCGAGTTCTACCGCGACAGCGACGTCGCGTTCGAAGCCTTCAAGGCCGGCGAATTCGACATCTACATCGAGCACCAGGCGAAGAACTGGGACAACGGTTACAACTTCCCGGCGGTACAGCGCGGCGACGTCATCAAGGCGCAAATCCCGCATCAGATCCCGACCCAGAGCCAGGGTCTGTTCATGAACTCCCGGCGCCCGGCCTTCTCCGAGACCAAAGTCCGTGAAGCGCTGGGCCTGATGTTCGACTTCGAGTGGACCCACCGCACGCTGTTCAGCGGCGCCTACAAACGCGCCATGAGTTATTACCCCAACAGTGAATTCGAAGCCAGCGGGCTGCCGGTCGGCCATGAATGGCTGATGCTCACGCCCTATCGCGAGCAGTTGCCCGCCAAGCTGTTCACCGAGCCGTTCAGCCTGCCGCAGACCCAAGGGCGCGGCATCCCCCGGGAAACCATGCGCAAGGCCCTGGGCCTGCTCGCAGAGGCCGGCTGGAAGCTCAATGGTCAACACGTACAGAACGCTGCCGGGCAACCGTTGCGTTTAGAGATCCTGCTGGTCAACCCGAACCTGGAACGTATCCTTCAACCTTACGTCGAGAACCTCGCCAGCATCGGCATCGACGCTCGGCTGCGCACGGTCGATCGCGCACAGTACAAGCAACGCCTCGATCAGTTCGATTTCGACATGATCCTGATGACCCTCAACCAGACGCTCAGTCCGGGCCTGGAGCAATGGCAGTACTTCCATTCCAGCCAGGTCGGGGTCAAGGGCAGCAAAAACTACGCCGGTATTGCCAATCCGGTGGTCGACCATTTACTCGAACAATTGCTCGCCGCCCAGACCCGCGATGAACAGGTCGCCGCCGGCAAGGCCCTGGACCGGGTGCTCCTGTGGCAGCACTACATCATTCCCAACTGGTACCTCAATTATCACCGCCTGGCCTACCGCAACCGGTTCGCCTTCGTCAGCACGCCGCCCTACACCCTGGGCCTGAGCGCGTGGTGGCTGAAATCTTCGGAGAAAGATCGATGAAACCCGTACGCGCCCTGCTCTTGCAGGCCAGCGGCCTGTTGTTCGCCGGGCTGGCCTGTGCCGCCCCGCAACATGCCCTGACCCTGTACAACGAGCCGCCGAAATACCCGGCAGACTTCAAACATTTCGATTACGTGAACCCCGACGCGCCCAAGGGCGGGATCTTCCGTCAGGCCGGTTTCGGCGGCTTTGACAGCCTCAATCCCTTCATCAACAAGGGTGTCGCGGCCGACGACATCAGCATGATCTATGACACCTTGGCCAAACAGGGTCTGGATGAACCGTTCACCGAGTACGGCCTGGTCGCCGGCAAGATCGAAAAATCCCCGGACAACAGCTGGGTGCGTTTCTACCTGCGCCCCGAAGCGCGCTTCCACGATGGGCATCCGATGCGCGCCGAAGACGTGGTGTTCAGCTTCCAGACCCTGATCAAGGACGGCGCGCCGCTCTATCGCGGTTACTACAGCGATGTCGAGGAAGCGGTCGCCGAAGACCCGCTTACCGTGCTGTTCAAGTTCAAGCACAGCAACAACCGTGAATTACCGCTGATCCTCGGCCAGTTGCCGGTGCTGCCCAAGCATTGGTGGGCGACGCGCGATTTCACCAAGGGCAACCTGGAAATACCGTTGGGCAGCGGCCCGTACAAGGTCAGTGAAGTCAAGGCCGGGCGGTCGGTGCGCTATGAGCGGGTCAAGGATTACTGGGGCAAGGACCTGCCGGCCAACCGCGGGTTCTACAACTTCGACGTGATGACCACCGACTACTACCGCGACAACACCGTGGCCCTGGAAGCACTCAAGGCCGGGCAGTTCGATTACTGGCTCGAAATGGCCGCAAAGAACTGGGCCAATGCCTACAACATTCCGGCCGTCACCGAGGGCCGGTTGATCAAGGAGCAGATCCCCAACGGCAACCCCACTGGCATGCAAGGCTTTGTATTCAACCTGCGCCGCCCGGTGTTCCAGGATGTGCGCGTGCGCCAGGCCCTGACCCTGTTGCTGGACTTTGAATGGACCAACAAACAACTGTTCAACGGCGCCTACGCACGCACCCGCAGTTATTTCGAGAATTCGGAAATGGCTGCCAGCGGCCTGCCGGACGCCAATCAGCTTGAAATTTTGAATCCGTTTCGCGGCAAGATTCCCGAGCAGGTGTTCAGCGAGGCGTTCCAGAACCCAATGACCGACGCCAGCGGCATGATCCGCGCCCAGCAGCGCAAAGCCTATCAACTGCTGCAAGAGGCGGGCTGGCGGATCGTCGATGACAAGATGGTCGACGCCAAGGGCAAACCGGTGACCATCGAGTTTCTGTTGGCCCAGACCGAATTCGAGCGGGTGCTGCTGCCGTTCAAGCGCAACCTGAGCGACTTGGGGATTGACCTGGTGATCCGCCGGGTCGACGTCTCGCAGTACATCAACCGCGTGCGTTCACGGGACTTCGACATGATCGTCGGCAGCTTCCCGCAGTCCAACTCGCCGGGCAACGAGCAACGCGAGTTCTGGATGTCCGCCGCCGCCGACAAACCCGGCAGCCGCAATTCCATGGGCCTGAAAGATCCGGTGGTGGACCAGTTGGTCGAGCAATTGATCAACGCCGATTCACGCAAAAGCCTTGTGGCCCATGCCCGCGCGCTGGACCGCGTGCTGCAATGGGGCTATTACGTGATCCCCAACTGGCACATCAAGACCTGGCGCGCGGCGTACTGGAACCACATCGGTCATCCGAAAATCTCCCCCAAGTACGACATCGGCATTAACACCTGGTGGGTCAAGCCCGATGCGAAACCTGCGGTAGAAGTCGAAACCAAACTGCAAGCCGACCCTGCGGGCACGGAGTAATCAGATGCTGGCGTATATTTTTCGGCGACTGCTGCTGATCATCCCGACCTTGCTCGGCATTTTGCTGATCAACTTTGTGATCATCCAGGCCGCCCCCGGCGGGCCGGTGGAGCAGATGATCGCCAAGCTCGAAGGCTTCGAAGGCGCCACCAGCCGCATCGCCGGCGGCGGTGCCGAAGTTTCGGTGGCGGGCTCTGCCTATCGCGGCGCCCAGGGCCTGGACCCGATGCTGGTCAAGGAAATCGAGCACATGTACGGCTTCGATAAGTCGGCGCCGGAACGCTTGTGGATCATGATCAAGAACTACGCGACGCTGGATTTCGGCAACAGCTTCTTCCGCGACGCCAAGGTCATCGACCTGATCAAGGAAAAGATGCCGGTGTCGATCTCCCTCGGGCTGTGGAGCACGCTGATCATGTACCTGGTATCGATCCCGCTGGGGATCGCCAAGGCGACACGACACGGCAGCCACTTCGACGTCTGGACCAGTTCGGCGATCATCGTCGGCTATGCGATACCGGCGTTCCTGTTTGCCATCCTGCTGATCGTGGTGTTCGCCGGCGGCAGCTATTTCGACTGGTTCCCGCTCAGAGGGCTGACCTCCAACAACTTCGACGAGTTGAGCATGGGCGGCAAGGTTCTCGATTACTTCTGGCACCTGGCGTTGCCGGTGACGGCGCTGGTGATCGGCAACTTCGCGACTATGACCCTGCTGACCAAGAACAGCTTTCTCGACGAAATCAACAAACAATACGTGGTCACCGCCAAGGCCAAGGGCCTGACCAATCACCGCGTGCTCTACGGCCATGTGTTCCGCAACGCCATGCTGCTGGTGATCGCCGGGTTCCCGTCGGCGTTTATTGGCATCTTCTTCACTGGCTCGTTGCTGGTAGAGGTGATCTTCTCCCTCGACGGCCTCGGGCTGATGAGTTTTGAGTCGGCGATCAACCGCGATTACCCAGTGGTTTTTGGCACGCTGTTCATCTTCACCCTGCTGGGATTGGTGGTGAAACTGATCGGTGACCTCACCTACACCTTTGTCGATCCGCGTATCGACTTCGAAAGCCGGGAGCATTGAGATGAATCTGTCCCCTCTCAATCGCCGACGTTTCGAACTGTTCAAGGCCAACAAACGTGGCTGGTGGTCGCTATGGCTGTTTCTGCTGCTGTTTGGGCTGAGCCTCGGCGCCGAGCTGATCGCCAACGACAAACCGCTGGTGGTGCACTACGACAACAGCTGGTACTTCCCGGCGCTCAAGCGTTACCCGGAAACCACCTTCGGCGGCGAATTCCCGCTGGAAGCCAACTACAAGAGCCCGTACATCCGCGAATTGCTCAAGGAAAAAGACGCCTGGGTCCTGTGGGCGCCGATTCCCTACAGCTATCAAAGCATCAACTACGACCTGAAAGTCCCGGCCCCGGCGCCACCCTCCGTCGACAACCTGCTAGGCACTGACGATCAGGGCCGTGACGTGTTGGCGCGGGTGATTTATGGCTTCCGGATTTCGGTGCTATTTGCCCTGACGCTGACCATTCTGAGCTCGATCATCGGCGTGATTGCCGGAGCCTTGCAGGGTTTCTACGGCGGCTGGGTGGATTTGGCCGGGCAGCGTTTTCTGGAGATATGGTCCGGACTGCCGGTGCTGTATCTACTGATCATTCTCGCCAGTTTCGTCCAGCCGAACTTCTGGTGGCTGCTGGGGATCATGCTGTTGTTCTCGTGGATGAGCCTGGTGGACGTGGTCCGCGCCGAATTCCTGCGAGGGCGTAACCTCGAGTACGTGCGCGCCGCGCGGGCGTTGGGGATGCAAAACGGAGCGATCATGTTCCGCCACATCCTGCCCAACGCCATGGTCTCGACCATGACCTTCATGCCGTTCATCCTGACCGGCGCCATCGGCACCCTGACCGCTCTCGACTTTCTGGGCTTCGGCCTGCCGCCCGGCGCACCGTCGCTGGGTGAACTGGTGGCCCAGGGCAAATCCAACCTGCAAGCGCCGTGGCTCGGCATGAGCGCGTTTGCTGTGCTGGCGTTGATGTTGAGTTTGCTGGTGTTCATCGGCGAGTCCGCTCGCGATGCCTTCGACCCGAGGAAGTGAAATGAATCAGGACAATCTGATCGAAGTGCGCGACCTGGCCGTCGAATTTGTCGTCGGCGAGCGCGTTCAACGGGTGGTCGAAGGCGTCAGCTTCGATATCAAGCGCGGCGAAACCCTGGCCCTGGTGGGCGAAAGTGGTTCCGGCAAATCGGTGACCGCCCACTCGATCCTGCGGCTGCTGCCCTACCCGCTCGCCCGGCATCCGTCCGGCACTATCGAGTACTCCGGGCAAAACTTGCTGAGCCTGAAAGAGAAAACCATCCGCCACATCCGCGGCAACCGGATAGCGATGATCTTCCAGGAGCCGATGACCTCGCTCAATCCGCTGCACTCGATCGAGAAACAGATCAATGAAGTATTGAGCACCCACAAGGGCCTGATCGGTAAAGTCGCGACCAAGCGCACGCTGGAGCTGCTGGAAATGGTCGGCATCCCGGAGCCCGAGAAGCGCCTCAAGGCCCTGCCCCATGAATTGTCCGGTGGCCAACGGCAGCGGGTGATGATTGCCATGGCCCTGGCCAACGAGCCGGAACTGCTGATCGCCGACGAGCCGACCACTGCGCTGGACGTGACCGTTCAGCTGAAAATCCTCGAATTGCTCAAGGAATTACAGGCCCGATTGGGCATGGCGCTGCTACTGATCAGTCACGATTTGAACCTGGTACGAAGAATTGCGCATCGCGTATGTGTCATGCAGCGCGGTTGCATCGTCGAACAGGCATCGTGCGAAGAGTTGTTCCGCGCGCCGCAGCATCCGTACACTCGGGAACTGCTGGCAGCGGAGCCCAGTGGCAAGCCGGCAACTAACGTTATTGGCCCGCCGTTGCTGCAAGTCGAGGACCTGAAAGTATGGTTCCCGATCAAGAAAGGCTTTCTGAAAAAGACCGTCGACCACATCAAAGCGGTGGACGGAATCAATTTCAGCCTGCCTCAGGGCCAGACCCTGGGGATTGTGGGAGAAAGCGGTTCGGGCAAGTCGACACTGGGTTTGGCGATTTTGCGGCTGATCGGCAGCAAAGGTGCCATCCGTTTTGAAGGCAAGCAGCTAGACTGCCTGACGCAGCAACAGGTTCGACCGCTGCGTCGGGAGATGCAGGTGGTGTTTCAGGACCCGTTCGGCAGCCTGAGTCCACGGATGTGTGTGAGCCAGATCGTCGGCGAAGGCCTGCGGATCCACAAGATGGGCACCGAGGCGGAACAGGAACAAGCGATTATTGCGGCACTTAAGGAGGTAGGTCTGGACCCGGAAACCCGGAACCGCTACCCCCACGAATTTTCCGGTGGGCAACGGCAGAGAATCGCCATTGCCCGGGCATTAGTGCTAAAACCGGCGTTGATTCTGCTGGACGAGCCGACTTCGGCCCTCGACCGGACAGTGCAGCGCCAAGTGGTGGAGCTTTTACGTTCACTGCAAACCAAGTACAACCTGACGTATCTGTTTATCAGCCATGACCTGGCTGTCGTCAAAGCGCTGAGCCACCAGCTGATGGTGGTCAAGCAAGGCCAAGTGGTCGAACAGGGAGACGCGCAAAGTATTTTTGCGGCCCCCAAACATCCGTATACACAGCAGTTGCTGGAAGCCGCTTTCCTGGCCCCGGCCACTGCGCAATAACCTGAAAGAGAGGAGCAACACATGGGTTTTCTCGCCGGTAAGCGCGTACTGATCGTCGGTGTCGCCAGCAAGCTGTCCATCGCATCCGGCATCGCTGCCGCCATGCATCGCGAGGGCGCTGAGCTTGCCTTCACTTATCAGAACGACAAACTCAAGGGTCGTGTCGAAGAGTTCGCACAAAGCTGGGGTTCCAACCCTGATCTGTGCTTCCCGTGCGACGTGGCCAGCGATGAAGAAATCGCCAAGGTCTTCGTTGAGCTGGGCAAGAAGTGGGACGGCCTGGACTGCATCGTGCACTCCGTCGGCTTCGCCCCGGGCGACCAACTGGATGGCGACTTCACCGAAGCCACCACCCGTGAAGGTTTCCGCATCGCTCACGACATCAGCGCCTACAGCTTCGTGGCCCTGGCCAAAGCCGGTCGCGAAATGATGAAAGGCCGCAACGGCAGCCTGCTGACCCTGTCGTACCTGGGCGCCGAGCGCACCATGCCGAACTACAACGTGATGGGCATGGCCAAGGCTTCCCTGGAAGCGGGCGTTCGTTACCTGGCCGGCTCCCTGGGCCCGGACGGCACCCGCGTCAACTGCGTATCGGCTGGCCCGATCCGCACCCTCGCCGCTTCCGGCATCAAGAACTTCCGCAAGATGCTGGCCGCCAACGAAGCGCAAACCCCGCTGCGTCGTAACGTCACCATCGACGAAGTCGGCAACGCCGGCGCCTTCCTGTGCTCGGACCTGGCGTCCGGCATCAGCGGCGAAATCATGTACGTGGACGGTGGTTTCAACACCACGGCCATGGGCAGCCTCGAAGAGTAATCTTCGGTCAGCCAATAAAAAAACCCGCCTCTTCAGGCGGGTTTTTTTATGCCTGCAATTTCAAGGCAGACTCGATCAAATGTGGGAGCGGGCTTGCTCGCGAATGCGGTGTGTCAGTCGATAGAAATGTTGAATGATCAACCGCATTCGCGAGCAAGCCCGCGCCCACAGGGGATTCGTGGTTAATCATCGATGTGGGTCAGGCAGCTGGAAAACAGCTGCTGGATCGGCTGTGTGCGCTGGCTATAACGCTGCAACAGCACAATCTCGCGGTAGAACGTCAACTCCCCCAACGGGATGATCCGAACCTTCGCCCCATGCTCAAGCCAGAGCCCCGCCTTGGGTAGCAGCGACACCCCCAACCCGCATTCAACCATCTTCACGATCGCCTCCAGCTCATCCAGCTCCAAAGCCACCTGCACATCAATCTGCTGCTCACGCAAAAACCGCGTCACCAATCTTCCGCCGAACGAGTTGCGGTCGTAGCGCACATGCGGATGGCTCGCGAGGATCTGCAACGGCTCATCGCCTTCAAGGTCCGCTGGCACGATCAATACAAACGGTTCCTTGCGGATGAGCTGCGCTGACAGTTCTTTGGGCAACTCGAACGGCGGCTTGATCAGGATCGCCAGATCCACCTCACCGGTGTCCACCTGGCTCAACAGGTTAAGCGACACGCCCGGCACCAGTTTCGGCTCCAGCAACGGCGCCTGTTGCCTCAATCGCAGCAACGCCTGGGGCAGCAGTCCGGTCTGGGCCGTGGCCACCGCGCCTATTTTCAACTCGCCGCGATACTCACTGACATCATCGCTGACCGCCATGCGGCTGAAGGTCTCGAGCATTTCCCTGGCCATCGGCAATGCGCGCTGGCCCGCCGCATTGAGCAGGGCCTGACGTCCGGTGCGGTCGAACAAACGAATCCCCAGGGCTTGTTCCAGATTGCGAATCTGCGCGCTGACGGCCGACTGGGTCAGGCCGATGTGCATCCCGGCCGCGGCAAAAGTGCCGTAGCGCGTCACCGCAATGAAGGTTTTCAGTTCCCGCAGCATGGCGTTCTCGATTGATCGAATAAATTTGAGCTCGATGCAAAAATTATCGTCTTTTAATCGAAAAGCACAGGGCTAAACTCCATCTGAATCCAGACAGCCGAGGCACGTCCGATGCAACTCTCCCCTTTTCACTTGGCCATCCCGGTCTACGACCTGACTGCCGCGCGGAATTTTTATGGCGAAGTGTTCGGCCTGGAAGAAGGTCGTTCAAGCGATCATTGGGTCGATTTCAATTTTTTCGGCCATCAACTGGTCATTCACCTGGCGCCGAAAAACGCCTCGCAAGAAGCTGCGCACACCAATGCTGTCGACGGTCATGACGTGCCGGTGCCGCATTTTGGTGTGGTGTTGGGGATGGCGGAATGGGAGGCGCTGGCCGAACGCCTGAAAGCCCTCGACACCCGATTCGTGATCGAACCGGGCATTCGCTTTCAGGGATTGGTAGGTGAACAAGCGACGATGTTTCTCTTCGATCCGTGCGGCAACGCGCTTGAGTTCAAGGCATTCAAGGACGTAGGTCAATTGTTTGCCAAGTGAATACGTCGGCTTGTGCCAGCAGCTCCTCGATCGAGCCGGGGACCTGAGGGTTGCACTCGAGTTGTCCGATGCTGAAGCGGATGTCATAACCGCGATGCACCGTGGCATTGCGCTCTTCGAGTATTTCTTCGAGTCGCGCCCTGATCGCGGGTATTTCCACAACGCTTGCGCCGGTCAGTAACGCGACGAATTTGTCGCTGCCCAACCGGCCGATCACATCGCTCTCGCGAAAGGCAATGCGCAGCACATCAGCGAAGGTCTTCAGGGCGTTATCGCCCTCGGCACGACCATAGAGATAGTTGATGTGCTTGAAGTCATCAATATTGAAGAGCAGCAGCGTCGCTGGCTTTTTCAGCTGTTGGCAGACATCCAGCCCTTGTTGGGCCAGCGCTGTAAAACCGTGTCGGTTGGAGAGCAGCGTCAACTCGTCCATGCTCGCCATCTGCACGCCCATCAACTCCTCCTCGGCCTTGCGGGCCAGGTCACGCAGCAGCTCGCGCTCCTGCAGTGGCGTGCGCAACGGGTTGGCGCACGCGCCTGGTTTTACCGGTTTGCCTGGGATCAGCATTACTCACTCCATTGGCGGGTATATTTCTTAGAGTCGTCCATACCCGGTTTAACTCCCTGTTAACGGACCGCCGGTCAACTACCCACGACCGGACATGGCCCTCCAGCGTCTGCCCAGCGCTTGAACTGGGTGACGAAAATGTCGTGCGGCACCGGCACCGGCGCCCTTCCCTGACCCGGATTCCAGCCCCAAAGCACCAGTTTGTCGTCGCTGACATGCTTGATCAGCGCGGCGAAATCGCGGTCACCGTTGCTGGAACGGTCCTTGATCATTGCGCACAACTGGTCGGCCGGCAGACCGATCCAGGCCATTTTGTGCGCGGCTGGCGGCAAGCTCCAGTGCGGCGCCCCTGGCGGTGCGTGAGGGCCGTAACTGGCCGGCGGATTACTCTCGGCGTGGCAGGTAGCGCAGGGCAAACCCGCCGCTCCCTTGCCGTCCATGCCCCGCACGACGTTCATTGCGTGAGGAATCCCGGCGTCGAATTGCAACGGCGAATCGCCGGGGATATGGCAGTTCTGGCAGCGTGGGCTCTGAAAGACCTTTTGCACGGTATCGAACGCCTTGACGGCTTCCTTATCGTCAGCAAACAGGTCCTCGGCGTAGCCGACCAGGCCGATCAACACCACCGCGCCAAGAATCAGATGTCGTCTCATCTCACACCCCCGACAGTTGCAGCGGCAGTTCCCGCAAGCGTTGGCCGGTCAGGGCGAACACCGCGTTGGCCACTGCCGGCGCCGTGGGCGGCACACCGGCCTCGCCGATGCCGCCGGGTTTGTCGCTGCTGGGCACGATATGCACTTCCACCATCGGCATTTCGTTGAGTCGCAACACCTGATAATCGTGGTAATTGGATTGCACCACCTGCCCGTTCTTGAAGGTCAGTTTGCTGTGCAAAGTAAATCCGAGACCGAAGGTAATAGCCGATTCCATTTGCGCCGCGATGCTCATCGGGTTGACCGCAATGCCGCAATCCACCGCACACACCACCCGGTGTACGCGGATCGCCAGGTTGTCCTGGGACACCTCGGCCACCTGGGCAACGTAACTGCCGAAAGACTCATGCACCGCGACACCCAGCGCATGGCCGTCCGGCAGTGGCGCCTTCCAGTTGGCTTTCTCGACGGCCAGGTTCAGCACGCCAAGATGCCGCGGATGGTCCTTGAGTAAGGTTCGTCGGTACTCGACCGGATCCTTGCCGGCCGCCTCTGCCAGTTCGTCGATCAGCGACTCCATCACGAACGCGGTGTGGGTGTGCCCCACCGAACGCAGCCAGAGCACGCGGATGCCGGTCTGCGGCGAATGCAGATCAACCTGGTGATTCGCCAGCCCCTCAAGGTAAGGACTGTCGGCGACCCCTTCGACAGACGTCTTGTCGATGCCATTTTTGACCATGGTCGCCTCGAATGACGTGCCCGCCATGATCGACTGCCCGACCATGACGTGCTTCCAGGCGATTGGCAGGCCGCCGGCATCGAGGCCGATGCGGGCCTGGTGGAGGAACGCCGAGCGGTAGTAGCCACCGCGAATGTCATCCTCCCGGGACCAGACGGTTTTCACCGGCGCGCCTGCTGCCTTGGCGACTTCCACGGCTTCTGCGACAAAGTCCGAGGTCGGATTGGCCCGGCGGCCGAAACCACCGCCGAGAAACTCGGTATGTATTTCCACCTGCTCGGGTTTGAGCCCGGTGATTTTCCCGGCGACCATTTGATCCAGGGTCTGGAACTGGGTGCCGGTCCAGATTTCGCATTTATCCTGGGTGATTTTCACCGTGCAATTGAGTGGTTCCATCGGCGCATGGGCCAGGTACGGCACGCTGTACTCGACATCGATGGTCTTGGCCGCTTTACCCAGACCCGCCGCGACATCACCGGCCTGACTCGCCGAAGCGCCAGGGGTGGCGGCGAGTTTGCGGAAGCTTTCCAGTAGTGTTCGACTGTCGAGCCCGGTGTTCGGCCCCAGGTCCCAATCAATCTTTAGCGCATCGCGCCCCAGCTTCGCCGCCCAGTAATGGTCGGCAATCACCGCCACCCCGGTCGGCACCTGCACCACTTTGTGCACGCCCGGAATCGCCAGCGCTTCGGCGCCTTCGAAGGATTTGACGCTGCCACCGAACACCGGCGAGCGCGCGACCATGGCGGTCATCAGCCCGTCGAACTGCACGTCCATGCCGAACTTGGCGCGGCCGGTGATTTTCTCCGGTGTGTCCAGGCGCTTGGTCGGTTTGCCGATGATTTTCCAGTCCTTGGACTCCTTGAGCTTGATCGACGCCGGATCCGGCATCGGCAGCTTGCCGGCGTCATCGGCCAGTTCGCCGTAGGTGGCGCGTTGGTCGCCGGCAATTACCACACCCGATTCAGTGCGAATCCCAGAGGGCGCGACGTTGAAGCGTTTGGCCGCCGCCTCGATCAACATCAAACGCGCCGCTGCACCGGCCTGACGGTAACGGTCGAACTCCATCCAGGTCGAGGTGGACCCGCCAGTGATTTGCATCCCGCCAAACCCGGCCAGGCCATACTCGGCGGCCGAAGCCGGTGCATGTTCGACACGGATCTTCGACCAGTCGGCGTCCAGTTCTTCGGCGATCAACATGGTCAGGCCAGTCCAGATGCCCTGGCCCATCTCCGAATGGCCGAGCAGCATGGTGACGCTGCTGTCATTGCCGATCCGTAAAAACGCATTGGGCGCGAAAACATTGCCTTGATTCTCGGCGCCGATCGCAAAGCGATGGCCACCGGGGATGACAAACGCCACCACCAGACCACCGCCCAGCACCGCGCTGCCCTTGAGGAAACCGCGGCGTGACAGAGGATTGAGGCTGTTCATTGTTCGGACTCCCGTCAACGTGGCATCAACCGATCTCGGCGGCGCGTTTGACCGCTGCGCGGATCCTTGGGTAGGTGCCGCAGCGGCAGATGTTGCCGGAGAGCGCCTGATCGATGTCGCTGTCGGTGGGCTTGGGAATTTTCGTCAGCAACGCGGCGGCAGACATGATCTGCCCGGACTGGCAGTAACCGCACTGGACCACATCGAGTTCGGCCCAGGCTTGTTGCACCGGATGCGAACCGTCGGTGGACAGGCCTTCGATGGTGAGGATTTTTTGCCCGTGGGCCACGGCTGTGGCGGGGGTGATGCAGGAGCGCAGTGGCGCGCCGTCGACGTGCACGGTGCAGGCGCCGCACTGGGCGATGCCGCAACCGAATTTGGTGCCGGTCAGGTGCGCGACATCGCGCAGGACCCACAGCAGCGGCATGTCTGCGGGGACATCCAGCGCCTGGTCCTTGCCATTGATGTTGATGTTGATGTTGAGGGTCAGCATTGCGAATTTCCTCAGACTCACGGTGTTCTGAAGGGGCGTCGCTGTAGCGGTGCGGAGCCTACGCGCGCCTCGGGTTATCCCTACAGCTAAGCGCAAATTGCCGGGCGAGACCGGTTCATCGACCACCGGTCACGCAAAGGCCGCCTCAATGGACGGCCTTTTTCCTGCGATTGGGGGCTTAGAAGTCGGTGGACACCGACAACTCACGCCACGTCTGCAACTCCTCAGCGACGAAGGTGTTTTTGGCTTCGATCGCCGCGACACAGTCGCTGCCCAGCGGTAAGCGCAGCGGGGCTTTTCCGCTTCCACCAGGGTGATCATGGCCTGGGCGAGCTTGTCCGGATCGCCAGGCTGATTCAGGGTCACGGCCTTGGCAATTTTGCGTACCTCACCCGCCGTACTGTCGTAGTCGGCAATCGAAGCCGGGGATTCGACCAACGAATTACCTTCGAGGAACTCGGTACGGAAATAGCCCGGCTCGACAATGGTCACGTTGATGCCCAGCGGTGCCAGCTCGGCGTGCAGCGCCTCGCTCAAGCCTTCGACGGCAAATTTGGTGGAGCAGTAGACGCCAAAGCCCGCCCCCGACCTGTAGCCGCCCACCGATGAGAGATTGATCACATGTCCACGGCGAGCCGCGCGCATGTGCGGCAGGACGGCGCGCGTAACATTCAGCAAGCCGAAGACGTTGGTTTCGTACACGCGCCGCACTTCGTCGGCGCTGGCCTCTTCCACCGCGCCGAGCAAACCGAAACCGGCATTGTTGACCAGCACGTCGATGCGCCCGAAGTGGTCGATGGCCGACTTGGCGACCGCGACGCCCTGGGCTTCGTTGGTCACATCAAGGGTGGCGGCCAGCAAACCCGGCTGCTCGCCAAAACGCTGGGTGATGCTGCTGGCGTCACGGGCGGTGGCGACCACGGCGTCGCCATTGGCCAGCGCGGCGGCAGCTATCCTGGCGCCGATACCGCGAGAAGCACCGGTGATGAGCCAGATACGTTTGAAGTTTTGGGAAGTAGTCATGATCGTGAATCCTTGTAGGACGTTGGGGTAAGCACAAGGTACGCAGGAACATTGGTCGGAAAAATGCCCTCGTGTTACAAGCACTATGAAACGCTCTTTCATAATGGCACCGATATGAATCACGACCCTTTCGACGGTTTGACCGAGTTTCTCGCCGTCGCCGAGCACAAAAGCTTCACCCTGGCCGCGACTCGGCTAGCGGTCACGCCCACCGCCGTCAGCCATGCGATCAAACTGTTGGAACGACGCACCGGCGTGCTGCTGTTTCAGCGCACCACGCGCCGAGTGGCGCTAACCGAAGCCGGCGCCAGTCTGTTTGCCCGCTTGCGTCCGGCGGCCAGTGAAATCGATGAAGCACTGGCGGTGCTCAGCGGTTTCCGTGATCAGCCCATGGGCACGCTGCGACTCACGGCACCGCGATTGTCCGGGGCCCTGTTGATGGAGCCGCTGATTCCGCTGTTCCGCGAGGCCTACCCGCAAGTCACTCTCGATATTTCCCTGGACGACGCTACGGTCGACCTGATGGCTGGCGGCTTCGATGCCGGGATTCGCTTGGGAGAGTCGATTGAAAAAGACATGATCGCGGTGCGCCTGACACCTGACCTGCAATGGTCTGTGGTGGGCTCCCCGGCGTACTTCGCCAAGGCGGGAAATCCAGTCATCCCGGAAGACCTGACCCGACATGAATGCATCGGCTTTCGCTTCTCGACCTCAGGCAGCGCCCATCGCTGGGAGTTTCGCCGCGAGGGTCGGGACTTCACCGTGGGCGTCGAAGGCGGCGTGATCGTCAATGACCGCCGGTTGTTGGTGGCGGCCGCTCGTAGCGGTTCAGGCCTGGCCTATGCCTGTGATCTGGAGATTGCCGAAGAGTTGGCAGATGGACGCCTGGAACGGGTGCTGCAGCCCTTTGTGCCACTCAGCTCGGCGTTGTACCTGTACTTTCCCAGCCGGCCCCAGACACAGCCGAAACTGCGGGCCTTTATTGATTTGGCCACCCGGTGGATCGCTGAAAAAGGAGGGCTGGGCCGTCGCTGAACCGTCGCCGTCAGACCACGAGTATCCAGCTCGAAGTAGTCATATCGACCCGATCAAACGTCATTACCACTACATCAGGGTTGTTTCACATAAGCCGCGCTGTACTTCTGATACTCGCCGAAACCAGTCACTTCAGCTGCGCCATTGAGCAACTGCAGGCGAAACAGCGGATCGCCCTCAGGATCCAGTGCAATGACAAGGTTGCCAGCGAGCAGCGGATACTGATGATGGACTTCAACGGGCGGATCCTTGAGCTGAAAAATGCTCAGGTTGATGTCCGCCATCTCGGGGCCGTTGTCGATCCCCGGCAATACTTTGAGAGTCAACTCGCCGACACGCCGATCCTGGACATTGCTCACGAGGTAGCGCCCTTCACGCTGACTGTCCGCTACCCGCTCAAGTTTTTGCGCGGCGACTTTGAACGCGGCCGGCCGCACATTGATGCTTAATTGACGAGAGCCGTTGATCCACGTGCCGGTCTGGCGGCCCTGCTCGTTCGGCGTGCCTTCGATAAACCAGTTGCCGATCATCGGACCGTCGTCGTCCAGTTCACGCAGAACAATACCGCCATCTTCGTAGGTATTGCCCACCAGCCGGATCGGTTTACCGCTGCCGTTCTTGCTGTAGCGAACTTCGCCAACATAGACATCACCCTGAAGTTGCCACCAAAGCTCAACGGGGATCTTGTCATCGAGTGTGCCGCGCAACATGACGGGCGCTTCACCAACGGGACCCTCGAGGCGACGACGCTCCGTCCACTGGCCGGACTTCAGTTCACGATCGGTAACATCCACATAGCCGTAAGGCATGAACGGGCTGGCTTCCGAGGGCTTCTGCACCACCTCTGTTTTCTCGGCCACCTTCACAGGACGGTTGTCCTGTATTTGCCAAGTCGCGCTCTGGCGCCAGCAGCAGCCGCTTTTGGACTGGGTGTGCAGGCTTTTGGTGACCGGATCGATGTCGAACATGCCCAGGTTCGCGTCACGAGTCAGTGCGGAAAAGGACGGACTCAACACGAGCGTCGGACTATCGGGATCGAACAGATAGATGTCATAGGAAGGACCGCCATAGCCCGCTTCATTGCCATTGCGTACGGCAAGATCTTGTTGACCGTCGAAATTGAAATCACCGAACAACAGCAGACTTTGATCGGCATACGCCAAGTTACGGTCGAACTCCGAAGCTTTGCGGCCTGGCTTGAACAGGGCGAACGCTTCGGCTGACTCGATGCGTTGCAGCACCTGCCCGCCAGCCCTCTCACGCAACGTAATCAGCGCAGCAGCGCCGTCGAAAGTCTGGGTGGGCGGAGGTGCAAACAGCACATCGATGACGTATTTCTTCGCGGGGTCCGTGAGGTGATACGTCTGCGGTTCGGCGCTCACCGCAGCGGCGGTCAGCAGACAGGAAACAGCCAATAAACGAGGAATAACCATGATGCAAAGCGTCCTTGCGGCAAACCAGGTCCGCAGTCTAGCGGCTATCGGGTCATGCCGACATTGTTGATTCCTTCGACATAGGAAACTCTTTCAACTTGTCGATCTACGGTACGGCCAGACGACCCGAGGCTGACTACGCTGAAAGTCCAGCCTGAACAACCCGTAGAGGAGCTACACCATGCAGCGCGTTCAAAAACTCACACCCTGCCTGTGGTTCGACAATCAGGCCGAGGAGGCCGCGAAATTCTACTGTGCAATCTTCGATCATTCGAAAATCAGCGCCATCACCCACTACGGCAAGGCTGGTCAAGAGATCCATGGCAGGCCCGACGGCTCGGTGATGACGGTCAGTTTCGAACTGGACGGGCAGAGTTTTACCGGCCTCAACGGTGGTCCCGTTTTCACGTTCAATGAAGCGGTTTCATTTCAGGTCAATTGCCATACACAGGAAGAAGTCGACCACTTCTGGGGGCGGCTGTCCGCGGGCGGGCCCGTTGAGGCCCAGCAATGCGGCTGGCTCAAGGACAAATTCGGTGTGTCCTGGCAGATCGTACCGGTAGCCCTGATGGACATGATGAAAGACCCTGACACGGCAAAATCCCAACGCGCCATGACAGCGATGTTGCAGATGAAAAAACTCGACATCGCTGCGCTGCAACGAGCCTTTGACGGCGAGAGCTAATACACTTCGACGCTGACCTGCCGAGGACGCTGACCATGAAGCCCGCCGTTGCCAAAGACGCTGACAAAGCCCCGCGCTTCTGGCGCGACGACGCCCTGCCCTTCATCGAAGCCCGTTCCATCGCTGACGGGCGGGAAGTCTGTTACACCCGGCATGCTCACGAGCACTTTTCCATCGGTGCGATCACGGCCGGGCGCAGTACCTATCTACACGAGCAATCGCAATTTCAGGTCAGTGCCGGCACCGTGGTGCTGATGAATCCCGGTGATGTCCACGCCTGCAATCCCATCGATGACCAACCGTGGTCGTACCTGATGCTGTACGTCGAGACACCCTGGCTGACCGATTTGCAGCACCAACTCGGCTTCAGCCAGGACCTGGCGTTTCGCCGTTTTTCTATCACCCACACACACGACAGTGATCTGTATGCCGGCCTGAAAAGTTTGTACGACGTGCTGGTCGATTCGCAGCAAGACGTGCTGCGCAAGCAAAGCGCGGCCGTGGAGTTTTTCACCGACGTACAGCAGCGGCTCAATCCGATTGATCAACCGCTGCGCGAGCCCAATTTCAAACTGGAACGGGCGGCCGATTACATCCGCGTCAACTGCACGCACATGCTCAAGCTCGAAGACATTTGCGAGGCGGCTCAGCTATCGCCGTCCTACTTGATCCGTGCGTTCAAGCAGCATTACGGCATGACGCCCCACGCCTTTCTGGTCAACCGGCGTATCCAGTTCGCCCGCGATCAACTGCGCAGCGGCAAGCTGATCGCCGATGTGGCGCTCGAAGCCGGGTTTGCCGATCAGGCGCATTTTCAGCGTGCGTTCAAACAACATCTGGCGGCGACACCGGGGCAGTATCGCGGTTAAAACAACAGGTACACTGCGCTCGCCGCCAGCAGCACGGCCATGCTCCGATTGAACAGACGCATGCCCGCCGGGTTACTCAGATAACCGCGTAAAAACGTTCCCGCATACGCCCAGCAGCCGACGGACAAGTAGCAAACCACCAGATACACCGCCGCAAACTGCCAGACCAGCCGCGCCTCGCCATCCGCCACAAAAGCGCCCATGCCGGCCACGCAGGCCAGCCAGGCTTTCGGGTTGAGCCACTGCATGACCGCGCCATACAGCATCGACGGCGCTCGGCCTGACTCCTTCGCATCCAGATGCCCTTTGTCTGCGGCCAACTTGAAGGCCATGTACAACAGGAACGCCACACCCGCCCATTGCACCACCTGCGTCAGCGCTGGCCATCGCTGCAACACCTCATGCAGCCCTAATCCCATCAGCACCAACAACACGACGAAACCCAGCGTCGCCCCGGCCACATGCCGTTGACTGGCGCGAAAACCAAACTGCGCGCCGGAACTCAACGCCACGATATTCACCGGTCCTGGCGTTATCGAGGCCACCAGTGCAAACGCCGCCATCGAGATAATCAGACTCATCACAGACCTTCTTCAATTCAGTTGAACGAGGGTTCAAGGTAAAGAGCGACCTGATGGCTGTATTGAACAAAACACCCCTCAGCTATACCGCGGCCGACGTCCACCACTACCTGGATCGGTCGGCTGCTCGCGTTCGCCGGCATGATCGCCCTCGCGTCGGCGAGGCTGGCGGTGGTGCTGCAAACGTCGGAGTTGTTGTTCTACGGGATCAAGATTCTGGGGGCGGCGTATCTGCTCTACCTTGCCTGGCACTTGTGGCGCGCCGATCCCGGGGCGGAAAACGTGGTAGCGGGCGCGCCAGTGGGGATGCTGGCATTGGCGCGGCCGGCACGCCTAACGATGGCTAATATAAAAACCATCGATAGGCAGCTTTCCCTCCTTAGTAGGCTGTGGACGTAATAAAAAGCGTCCCCAAATCCGGAGTAATGCCTCCAGCGATCTACCCGGCAAAGGAACTGTAGCAATCGCATCACCGTCCCTCAGTCTCAGCTAAGTTTCGCTGCGTATCTTCTCCCCTGCGCAAGTTCAGCGCCGCTCAGGAGAGGCTACCCGCACATGAATCCCGAAAAAGCCGGATGGCTCAATAAAGTACCCGAGGTGACGCTGTCATTCTGGGTGATCAAGATTTTATCCACTACGGTGGGTGAAACTGGCGCGGACTTTCTGGCCGTAGATGCCGGTTTCGGCGCCGGTTGGACCAGCATCGGCATGGCCGTCCTGCTGGCGCTTGCATTGTGCTTTCAACTGCGCACCAAAGCCTACACGCCCTGGATTTACTGGTTGACCGTGGTGCTGGTGAGCATCGTCGGGACACAGATCACCGACATCATGACCGACATGCTCGACATCAGCCTGTACACCAGCACGGCGGTTTTTTCCGTTCTACTGGCGATCAACTTCCTGGTCTGGTACAGGGTGGAGCACAACTTGTCGATCCGCGAAATTGTCACCCCGCGACGGGAGCTTTTTTACTGGACGACCGTGCTTTGCACCTTTGCCCTCGGCACTGCAGCGGGCGACCTGGCCACTGAAGCGCTGGGCCTGGGCTTCACCCTCGGCGCCGTGATTTTCGGTGGGCTGATCGCCGCGACCCTGGTGGCCTGGCGCTTGGGCGGTAATGTGGTGCTTACCTTCTGGATCGCCTACATCCTGACCCGTCCGTTTGGCGCCTCCCTCGGCGACTTGCTGACCCAGGCCAAAACCTACGGCGGCCTCGGCATGGGCGCCACCTGGACCAGCGCTATCTTCCTGTGCGTCATTGTTCTTCTGGTTGCGGTCGCGCAAATCAGCCTCGGCAACCGTAAAACCGTCACTCAGTAGCCCTTCAAAAGCCAATCAAGGATTTGTCATGCGTCCACTTCAAACTGTCATTCGCCACGCTGCCATCGTCTCGTCGATCTTGTTGCTCAGCGTCGCCGCCGGCTGCTCGAAACCTGCCGACAAACCCGCTGCTGGCACGCCGACCACTTCGGTGAGCGCATCCGCCCAGTCCGGTTCAAAACTGGGTGATCTGTCCGAGTTCCGCAACATCGCCGCCGATGTCGCCGCGCTCGTCGATAAAACCGACCTGCCCGGGGCGAAAACCCGCATCAAGGATCTGGAAACGTCTTGGGACTCCGCCGAAGCCGGCATCAAACCCCGCGCTGCCAGTGACTGGCATGTGCTGGACAAAGCCATTGACCGGGCACTCGCCGCCCTGCGCGCCAGCACGCCGAAGCAGGGCGATTGCAAGGCAGCGATGGATGATCTGTTGAAAGCCTTCGATTCGATGAAGGGCAAGCAGTGACCAACAGCCGCACATTGCGTTGATCCGGCGGCGGACAAACGCCGGCTCAGGTGCTTCAATACAGGCGCGACGGTCATGACCGCCGCGCCTTTTTTTTCGGAGCGGGACATGCGGATTTTGCTGGTCGAAGATGACCCGATGATTGGTGATGCCATCCAGGGCGCGCTGAACGATGCGAGCTACGCCACCGACTGGGTGAAAAACGGACTGACTGCCCTTGCGGCACTGGAAACCCAAGCCTATGACCTGGTGCTGCTTGATCTCGGGTTGCCCGGCAAAGACGGGCTCGATGTGCTCGATGGCATTCGCGGCCGCAACAACCCGGTGCCACTGCTGATCATCACCGCGAGGGATGGCCTTGATGATCGCCTGCGCGGCCTCGACGGCGGCGCTGATGATTTCTTGCTCAAACCCTTCGCCATGGCGGAGCTGCTGGCCCGCATGCGCGCTGTGTTACGCCGTAAAGGCGGCAGCGCCCAGTCATTGCTGGACAACGGCGTGGTGTCGCTGGATCTGGTATCCAAACAAGCCACCACCGCCGAAACTCCCGATGTTCAGCTCTCGAGTCGCGAGTTCGCCCTGCTGCAGGCCCTGTTGATCCGGCCTGGCGCCATTCTCTCTCGCAGCGAACTTGAAGACCGTATTTACGGCTGGGGCAATGAAGTGGAAAGCAACGCGGTGGAGTTTCTGATTCACGCACTGCGGCGCAAATTGGGGAACCATGTCATCAAAAACGTCAGGGGAATGGGATGGATGGTTTCAAAAAGCACTTGAGCGACTCGATACAGTTACGACTTTCTGTAACGCTGTCGCTGGCCATCCTGATCGTGGCGGTGCTGGCCGGTTTTTTCGCTTTCGTCTCTGCGCTCAACGAGGCACACGAAATGCAGGACGAGACCCTGCGTCAAGTGGCCGTTCTTTTTGAACGGCAGCAGATGACCCTGCGCTATCCCGCGGGAGAACAGATCGTTGGCGACGACGAAGAATCCAGGGTAATCGTGCAATACCTGACTGACAGCAGCAAAGCGACCGGCAATGACGACGCAACAATACCGCTGCCCTTCCCCACAACGCTGCCCGATGGCTTGTCGACCATGAACATCGCAGGCGAAAACTTTCGCGTGCTGGTCAGAACCACGTTCCGTGGCGAACGCATTGTTGTCGCCCAAGAAGCCGACGTGCGCGACAAAGAGGCGCGCGAGAGCGCCTGGCGCAGTCTGTTGCCGTTTCTCATTCTGTTTCCGGTGCTGTTGCTGGTGGTGGGCGATCTGGTGCGCAAACTGTTCCGCCCCATAGCGACCCTCTCGGACGAAATCGATCAGCGCGATGAACAGGCGCTGCACCCTATCGATGAAAACCACCTGCCGACCGAGATCCGTCCTTTCGTCGTAGCCATCAATCGATTGCTGACGCGCGTCGCGCAGTCCATGGAAGCCCAGCGTCGCTTCATCGCCGACGCAGCCCACGAACTGCGTTCTCCTATGACGGCCCTATCACTACAAGCCGAGCGACTTTCGGCTACAGAAATGTCGGCGGTGGCCTATGAACGTTTGCTGCCGTTGTCCCGCGGAATAGAACGCAGTAGAAAACTAATCGATCAACTGCTGACCCTGGCGGCTGCACAATCGAGCTCGGATCGATCACAGACATCAGTTTCAGTCCATGAAGTCTATCGACGGGTATTGGAGGACTTACTGCCGCTGGCAGAGCGCAAACGCATCGATATAGGTGTTGAAAGCATCGAAGACGTACAGGTCACTATCAACGAAATGGATCTGTTAATCCTGGTCAAGAATCTGGTGGACAACGCTATCCGTTATACCCCCGTTGGCGGACGAATCGACCTGACGGTCGAGTTGGCGCAAGAGACAGTGATCCTTCAAGTCAAGGACTCCGGCCCAGGCATCAGCGCAGAAGAACAAATGCTGGTGTTCGAGCCGTTCTACCGCAGTTTGGGAACCGATGAAACAGGCTCCGGGCTGGGTTTATCCATCGTCAAGGCGATAGCCGATCGTACGGGGGCGCACATCCGATTGAGTTTTTCGGATGAGATGAAGAAGAGCGGATTATGTGTTTCGGTCTGGTTGAAAAGAGGTACAACGTGAAGCTTTTGTGCTGGGTTGCGCAGGTTTGTTGTCGGCGGCAGCTTCGGTGTTGCTGATGGCGCGGCGGGCTTGAGGTTATCGATTGACTGGATGCAACACCGGTTCACACTGCGTTACATCCCGTATCAATATCCGACGAGCCGTGAATGAACCTGAACATTGTCTACGCCCTTGGCGCTGCCGCTCTTTTTGGCGCGAGTACGCCATTGGCCAAGTTGCTGGGCCTGAACCTTTCGCCGATCCTTTTGGCCGGGTTGTTGTACGTGGGCAGCGGCCTGGGCTTGACGCTCGTCAGACTTTTGCGCGACCGGGGCTGGCAGCCCAGCGGCCTGAAATCGTCGGAGTGGCCCTGGCTGATCGGTGCCATCGCTTTTGGCGGCGTACTCGGGCCGGTGGCGCTGATGTTCGGTTTGACCCTGACCTCCGGCGCCACGGCCTCGCTGATGCTCAACCTCGAATCGGTATTGACCGCCGTGCTGGCCTGGGTGGTATTCAAGGAGAACGCTGACCGGCGCATCGTCGCCGGAATGCTGGCAATCGTCGCCGGTGGCTTACTGCTGGCCTGGCCCCAGAACCCGGCGCAGTCACAGGGCTGGATCGGACCGTTGGCGGTAGCGCTGGCCTGCGTCTGCTGGGCGATCGATAACAACCTGACGCGCAAGGTGTCGGCCTCGGATGCGCTGTTTATTGCCGGCATCAAGGGGTTGGTCGCCGGGGCGGTGAACTGTTCACTGGCGCTGTTGCTCGGCGCAACACTGCCACACATGACGGTACTGGGGCCGACGTTGATCGTCGGTTTCCTGGGGTATGGCATCAGCCTGGTGTTGTTCGTTCTGGCGCTCCGAGGCCTGGGCACTGCACGTACCGGCGCCTACTTTTCCACGGCACCTTTCCTCGGCGCGGCAATCGCCATCCTGCTGCTGGGTGAACCTGTCACGCTGACGTTTTGGGCCGCTTCACTGTTAATGGGCCTTGGAGTCTGGATTCACCTCAAGGAAAGTCATGCCCATGAGCATCAACATGAGGTGCTCAAGCATGGTCATCGCCACGTGCATGACGAGCACCATCAACATGAACATCCGTTCCAGTGGGACGGTACCGAGCCCCACAGTCATGAACATCAACACACGCCGCTGCGCCACAGCCATCCGCATTTTCCGGACATCCATCACCGACATAAGCATTGAACAATCCTCATGACGAATGACTGGAATTCTCTGTCGATTTTCCGGTGGAGGCGCTGGGCGACGCGTCTTATGCTCACCTCATGAACCTACAAAACGCTTTGCTTCCGCCCCACGCCGAGATGGTTCGCGCCATGCTCGAACGAGACACCGCCTACGAGGGGGTGTTCTTTACCGCGGTCAAAACCACCGGCATCTTCTGTCGCCCCAGTTGCACGGCGCGCAAACCGAAACCGGAGAACGTCGAGTTCTTCGCCCATGCCGATGAGTGCATGTCGGCGGGTTACCGCGCCTGCCTGCGCTGCAAGCCGCTGGACGCGGCGGCCATCGCGCCGGACTGGGTGCAGAAGTTGCTCAAATCGGTAGACGCCGACCCCGAGCAGCGCTGGACCGATGCCCAGCTGCTGGCCGGGGGCATCGAGCCGCTGAAACTGCGCCGCTGGTTCAAGCAGCATTTCGGAATGACCTTTCACGCCTGGCTGCGCACCCGACGCCTCGGCATCGCGTTGGGCGGGATCAAACAGGGCGATTCCATCGACAACGCAGCGTTCGATTCGGGCTATGAGTCCCTGAGCGGGTTTCGCGATGCGTTTCAAAAGTCCTTCAACATCACGCCCGGCCGCGCCGCCAACAGCGAGCCACTGCTGTTCACTCGCCTGACCACACCGCTGGGGCCGATGATCGCCATGGCCGAACGACGCGGGCTGGTGCTGCTGGAGTTTCTTGATCGGCCAGCGCTGACCAGGGAAGTCGAAGAACTGCAGAATCGATACGGCTATGCGGTCGCGCCAGGACATCACGCGCATTTGCAGCAGATTGAAGCCGAACTCACGCAGTATTTCGCCGGCAAACTCACCGACTTCAACGTTCCACTACACTTGCCTGGCAGCGATTTCGCCCGACAGGTCTGGGCCGAACTAACGAAGATCCCGTACGGCCAGACCAGCACCTACGGCGCCATTGCGGCGTTATTGGGCAAGCCCGGCGCCAGTCGCGCCGTGGGCCTGGCCAACGGGCATAACCGTCTTTCGATTGTGGTGCCCTGTCACCGGGTGATCGGCGCCGACGGCTCGCTGACCGGCTATGGGGGAGGACAACCGCGCAAGGCGTTCTTGCTAAGGCTGGAAAAATCGGCGGTGCAGATCACGCAACAACTCGTATTCTGATCATTTACAGGTTTCTCAAATAGTCATAAGGAAGGACATTCGATGGACACGCTCGACAACCAATTTCACCAGTTGCACCAGGACGGCCTGCTGATTCTCACCAACGTCGGCGATGCCGCCGGCGCGCGAATCGTGGAACAGCTGGGTAGCAAAGCCATTGCCACCAGCAGCGCGGCGGTGGCCTGGGCTCACGGTTATCCGGACGGCAACGCCCTGCCCCTTGAGCGCCTGATATCAACGGTCGAGTCCATCGCCCGGGTGATCTCGGTGCCGCTGACCGTGGACATCGAAGCCGGTTATTCCGATGACCTGACGCGGGTGGCCGACCTCATCGATGCGGTGATTGCCGCCGGGGCCGTCGGGATCAATATCGAGGACGGCGCGTCCCCGCCCGAGCTGCTGGTGCGCAAGATCGAAATCGCTCGGCAGGTTGCCAGTCGCCGAAATGTGAAGCTGTTCATCAACGCCCGCACCGATGTGTACCTCAAGAGCCTGGTGCCCGCCGAAGATCGCGTGGCAGAGACGCTCAAGCGCGCCGCGCTGTATCAGGCGGCCGGTGCCGATGGGTTGTTTGCTGCCGGGGTCACCGCCGAGTACGAGATCGCTGCGCTGTGCCAGGGCACCACGCTGCCGGTGAACGTGCTCGGGCTCCCCGGACTGCCATCGCCTGAAGAGCTGAAAGCGCTCGGCGTACGCCGTTTGAGCGCGGGCTCCCGCATCGCCGAGTTTCTTTATGGCGCCATGAGCGCACTGGCCAAGAGCTTTCTGGAAACAGGGACACTCGACAGCCGTGATCTGAAGGCCTTCACCTATGGCGAAGTGAACGCCCTGTTGGCACCGTCCGGGAAAGCTTGACCCCATGCCCGACGCCTATCTGCCCGCCACCGAGTTTCTATCATCCATCGATGAGGACTGGCGCCGCCACATCGCCGCCATCGGCCCTTGCCTGCATCAGCCCCATGCGGCTCGCGATCCTTATGAGTCGCTGGTGCGGGCGATTGCCTACCAGCAACTGCACGCAAAGGCCGGGGATGCGATTGTCGGTCGGCTACTGGCGTTGTTTGGGACGGGCGCGTTCCCGAGGCCGGAACAGATTGTCACGACCGAGTTCGATCAACTTCGCAGTTGCGGGTTTTCCGCCAGCAAGATCGCGACCATTCAGGGCATTGCCCAAGCGGCGCTGGGCGGTGTGGTGCCGGATTACGCCACGGCACTGGCCATGGATGATGAAGCCTTGATCGAGCGCTTGATCACGCTGCGTGGGGTTGGGCGCTGGACGGTTGAGATGTTGCTGATCTACAGCCTGGAACGGCCGGATATTTTGCCGGCCGATGATTTCGGTGTGCGTGAGGGATATCGTCGGATGAAGGGGTTGGAGGTACAGCCCAATCGCAAGCAGATGATTGAGATCGGGCTGGGGTGGCGTCCGTTTCGGACGGTGGCGGCGTGGTATTTGTGGCGTGTTCCAAAGCCGCCTGCTCCAGTCATAGCCCCGACTTCAACCGACTGAACGCCCGAATCAAAGCCCGGTTAAACGCCTTGCCATTGTCATTCTTGCTATACAACGAAGCCCTCACCTCAGCCGACGGATACGTCCCCGGATCATTGCGAATCGCCGGATCAATCAAGCTGTCCGCCGCCGTAATCGCATTGGCGTAATGGATGGTGTCCGTGATCGGCGCAATCACCTCCGGCGTCATCAGATAATCCATCAACGCCAGCCCCGCCTGAGGATGAGGCGCATCCTTGGGAATGACCATCGCGTCGAACCAGATCAACGTGCCCTCCTTCGGTATCCGATAACTCAGCTTGAACGGCTTGTTTGCAGCCTCGGCCTGTCCCGCGGCGATGGCCACATTGCCGTTCCACGACATCGCGACGCAGGTGTTGCCATTGGCGAGGTCGCTGATGTTCAGGTCATTGTCGAAGTAGCGGATGTAGGGCCGGATTTTCGCCAGTTGCTGTTCGGCCCGCTTCAGGTCATCGAGGTTCTGGCTGTTGATGTCCAGCCCCATGTATTTCATGACCGCGGCGAACACTTCGTTGGGATCATTGAGCAAACTGACCCCGCAATCGGCAAATTTCGACACCACCGCCGGGTCGAACAGCATCGTCCAACTGTCCCGTGGTGCGTCGGGCAGGCGCTGCTTGATCGCCTCTTCCTGATAACCGACGCCAGTGGTGCCCCAAGCGTAGATCCCGGCGTAGCGATTACCCGGATCGAACGCCGCCATGTGCTGGCGGAACTCATCACCCACGCCGGCAAAATGCGGCAGCTGTTGCGGATTCAGGGCTTGAATCGCACCGCTCTGGATCGCCCGGGACAAATGCTGGCCGGCGGTTAGCACCAGGTCATAGCCGCTGCGGCCGGTGAGTAGTTTGGTCTCGACGGTTTCCAGGGAGTCGAAGTGGTCGGCCACCACGTGGATGCCGGTTTTCTTCTCGAAATTGGTCAGGGTGTCCGGGGCCAGGTACTCGCCCCAGATGTACAGATTGACCACCGGTTTGGCGGTGTCGGCGGCCTGCACACACAGGGGTGCGAGCACCAGCAGTAATGCTTGAGTCAGTTTGTGCAGGCCCATTTTCAAACTCCCTTTTTGTTGCAGGCACTGCCTGCGTACTGCGGCATGGTGATGCACGCGACGTTTCCGCCGCCGAGGAGGACTTCCCGGGAGTTTTCGATACCGACGATTTTGTGTTGCGGGAACAGTTCGGCGAGGGTCGCTTGCGCCGTCTGATCATGGCGATCGCCAAACAGCGGCACGACGATCGAGGTGTTTCCGGCGTAGTAGTTGATGTACGACGCGCAGATTTTGGTCCCGGCCTGACGGGTGTGCGTGCTGTCTTGCTGATCCAGGCCTTCGGCTTCCTCGGCGGTCCATTCCAGCACATCTGGTTGCGGCAGCTTGTGCACTTTCAGCTCGCGGCCACGGCTGTCGCGGGTGCTGCGCAGAATGTCGTAGGCCTCCTGGTAGATTTCCCATTGCGGGTCATCGCGATTGTCGGTCCATTGCACCACCACTTCACCGGGGCGCACGAAGCAGGCGAGATCGTCGACATGGCCGTCGGTTTCGTCGAATTTACAGCCCCGTGGCAGCCAGATGATTTGCTCGGCGCCGAGGTAATCGGTCAATCGCCGGGTGACTTCGTCCTTGCCCAGGTGCTGGTTACGGTTGCGGTTGAGCAGGCATTGTTCGGTGGTAAGAATGCTGCCCTGGCCGTCGCTCTGGATACCGCCCAGTTCGGCAATCAGCGGCGCGCGGTAGCGGTCGAACCGTTCGATTTCGAGGATTTTACTGGCGATCTGATCGTCCTTGTCCCACGGGTAGTACAAGCCGCCGTCGAGGCCGCCGTAAGCGTTGAACTCAAAGTCCACGCCGCGCACCTCACCGCTGTCGTCGTTGACCACAAAGCACGGGCCACTGTCACGGAACCAGGTGTCGTTGCAGGTCATTTCCACCACCCGCACTTGCGACGGTAATTGGCGACGGGCGGTGGCAAACTGCGCGGCGGAGGCGCACACGGTGACCGGTTCGCTTTGGGCAATGGCGGTGACGATTTGCACCCAGACTTTCTGCGCAGGCTTGGCGCCATTGCGCCAGACGTCGGTGCGCTCCGGCCAGCCGAGCCAGCAACCGGACTTGGTTTCGAATTCGCCGGGCAAACGGAAACCATCGAGTTTGGGGGTGGAGTCGAGCAGACGTGCCATGGTCAAACCTCATCAGCGGGGATTGGAATGACCACAGGCTACGGTCGCCGGCGCCCTCCTCGCCAACGATGATTATTTCGGAATACTTGAATTCAATTCATCAATCGATCAGCTGATCGTTGAACCATTCCAGCATCTGCGCCACTGCCGGGCGCTCCAGCCGCACCCGCTCACACACCAACGCATATTGGCCGAGTGCAGTCATGCTGGAGGTGAACGGCCGGACCAGACGACCACTTTGCAAATCCTCCTGCGCGGTCAAGTTATCGCCCATGGCCACGCCCTGCCCTTGTGCCGCCGCTTCCAGCGCCAAACCCGCATGGGCGAAATACAGCTGCCGTTCGGGGCGCTGATCACCGGCATGGCTGGTGAGCCAGGCAGTCCAGGTCTTGCCGTCCTGATCGTCGTGCAGCAAGCAGTGACGCGCCAGATCCTTCGGGGTTTTCAACGTGCCCTGGTTGAACAGGCCAGGGCTGCACACCGGGAAGAACTGCAATGCCGGCAACGGCCTGACGAAGTACGCGCTGCTGTCCACCGGACCGGTGCCGTAGGTGATCGCCAGGTCGATGTCTTCGCCCGGCGCCGTGGCGTCGATCGGTTGTTCGTAGAGGTGCAGGGTGATGTGCGGATAGCGTGCGTAAAAATCCGTCAGGCGACTCATCAACCACTTTTGCGCCAGCTCGGCAGTTACCGCCAGGCGCAACACCGCCAGCGATGACGGGTCACGCAGCTCATCGCAGGCGTCGCCAATCAGCTCGAAGGCCTGCTGCAGGCTTTGCATCAGGCGCCCGGCGGCCATCGTCGGGCGAATCTGCCGGCCTTCTCGGATGAACAACGTCACGCCCAATTGCTCTTCGAGCTGGCGAATCTGGTGGCTGACCGCACTGTCGGTGACGCACAACTCCGCCGCCGCCCGACCGAAATGGGCGTGACGGGCGGCGCATTCGAAGGTTCTGAGTGCTGCCAGGGAGGGTAGTCGTCGCATGATCAAGGTCCCGATTTCGAGGCGCCATGCTGACCCGGCGGACAGTGGGCGTCCAGCGGGACCGTTTATTTGTTGGTCTAGGCTGTCATGGATCGGGTCAAGCCCTGTCGGAGGTTCCCATGCAGCTCGAAGGTTCCTGCCATTGCGGCGCAGTGTCGTTCAGTTTGACCAGCGCCCACCCCTACCCGTATCAGCGTTGCTACTGCTCGATCTGCCGCAAGACCCAGGGCGGTGGCGGCTACGCGATCAACCTGGGTGGCGATGCCGGCAGCCTGAAGGTGCGCGGTCGCAAGCACATTGCGATTTATCACGCACGACTCAAGGAAGAAGGTGATAAACGCGCCCACAGCAGCACCGCCGAGCGGCATTTCTGTTCTCTGTGTGGTTCAGGCTTGTGGCTGTTCAGCCCGGAATGGCCGGAGCTAATTCACCCGTTTGCCTCTGCCATCGATACCTCGCTGCCGGTGCCGCCGGAACACACGCATTTGCTGCTAGGTTCCAAGGCGCCGTGGGTGGAAGTCGAGGCGCATCCTGGGGATCAGCAGTTCGACGTCTATCCCGAAGAATCCATCGCCGAGTGGCATGAGCGCTTGGGTTTGAGCCGCTAAGCCCGTGCTGGCACACCGCTGTGGAAACGAAACTCCACGTCTGGCGACTCGATCAGCTCTCGCTCGGCGGCGCGAACCTTGTCGATCACCTGGGCGATGTCCTTGGCCTCTCCGTACTGGTAGGCCAGTTTCAGGTAACCCTGGAAATGCCGGGCCTCGCTTTTCAGCAGACCGAAGTAGAACTTGCCCAACTCTTCGTCCAGATGCGGCACCAGCGCCTCGAAACGCTCGCAGCTACGAGCTTCGATAAAGGCGCCGACCACCAGGGTGTCCACCAGTTTGACCGGCTCGTGGCTACGCACCACTTTGCGCAGGCCCGAGGCGTAGCGCCCGGCAGACAGCTGACGCAGCTCGATCTTGCGCTTTTTCATCAGGCGCATGACCTGTTCGTGATGCACCAGCTCTTCCCGGGCCAGACGCGACATCAGGTTGATCAGATCGACGTGGGAGTGATACTTGGCGATCAGGCTCAACGCGGTACTGGCGGCCTTGAATTCACAGTTTTTGTGATCGATCAGCAGGGTTTCCTGATCGGCCAGCGCGGCTTGAACCCAGCCATCGGGGGTGCGGCAGCCGAGGAACTCGTGAATTTCGGGAAGGATCATGGGGCTCACGGATAAGAGGTCAAATCGAAGGGCGCCGATTATACCGGCCTGCCGGCAGACCACCAGTCGCGACCGTTGATATACATCAAGTCCCGAATAGCCAGCCAGCAACTATAGTTGTCCAACGCAATATTTTTTACTTCATGGAGATCCCGATCATGCAAGCCATTCGCAGCATTCTGGTGGTCATCGAACCTGAACACTCGGAAAGCCTGGCGCTCAAACGGGCCAAGCTGATTGCCGGCGTGACCCAGGCTCATCTGCATCTGCTGGTCTGCGACCGCAAGCATGACCACAGCGGCATGTTGGGCGTGCTCAAGGCCGCCCTGATCGAGGACGGCTACAGCGTCACCACCGAGCAGGCCTGGAACGAAAGCCTGCACGAAACCATCGTCGATGTGCAGCAGGCTGAAGGTTGCGGATTGGTGGTCAAACAGCATTACCCCGACAGTCCGCTGAAAAAGGCCCTGCTGACCCCGGCGGACTGGAAACTGCTGCGTTACTGCCCGACGCCGGTGCTGCTGGTCAAAACCTCGAAACCCTGGACCGGCGGCGTCATCTTGGCGGCGATCGATGTCGGTAATACCGATGGTGAACACCGCACCTTGCACGCGTGTATTGTCGATCACGGTTACGACATTGCCAGCCTGGCCAAGGCCCATTTGCACGTGGTCAGTGCCCATCCGTCGCCGATGCTGTCCGCGGCCGACCCGACGTTGCAGCTCAGCGAAACCATCGAGGCGCGCTATCGCCAACAGTGCAAGGCGTTTCAGGCCGAGTACGATATTGATGACGAGCACCTGCATATCGAGGAAGGTCCGGCGGATGTGTTGATTCCGTTCATGGTCCACAAACTGCAGGCGGCGGTGACGGTCATCGGTACCGTGGCTCGGTCCGGGTTGTCAGGGGCGTTGATCGGGAATACGGCGGAGGTGGTGCTGGATGCGGTGGAGAGCGATGTGCTGGTGCTGAAGCCGGATACGATCATGGATCATCTGGAGGAGATCGTGACCCAGCATTAAGCAAGATCAAAAGATCGCAGCCACGGCAGCTCCTACATGAATCGCATCCCTCTGTAGGAGCTGCCGAAGGCTGCGATCTTTGACTTTAAAAATCAGCCGCCGAAGGCATCCCTGAGAAAGCCAGGTGCAATGTAGCGCTGGTAATGCGCCTCGGAGAGTAAAAAGAACTCCCGATCAATGGCGTCTCGCAGTTCCGGCAGGTTCCAGTCGCGAAACTCCGGCATCAGCACCATTCCGTAGGCTTCCAGGTTGTTGATGACCCGCGCGCCCCGGGCGATCAACTGATACGCCCAGCAATATTCCGACTGATGCGGCACAAAGCGGATCTTGCGCTGCTCCAGCTGCAGACGCAGGCGCTGGGGATCGAAAATCTCCAGCTTGCTGGCCATCACCTGGGACAGCAGCAGCTCAAGACGCAGCCACACCGCACGCTTTTCCTCCTCGTTGTAACCATTCCAGTTGATCACTTCATGGTGGAAACGCTTGCAGCCACGGCACACCAAATCACCGTAAACAGTGGAGCAGAGGCCGACGCAGGGGGTCTTGATGGTCTGATTGGGCATAGGTTGGGAGAGCACGGGAAAGCAGAACAGGTCGGCATGTTAGCCCTTTGTCTAACATTCATCACCCCTCAAAGTTCAGGGCCTAACTTACCTTTAATTTTTTTTTACCGTAGAATCAGCCAGCCTTTTAAGGCGCCAATGTCCGTTAGAAGCTGTTTTCAAAGCGTCACGAGCACAGTCGTTCCTTCAGAGCGGTGTTGGCGAAGGGTTTTTCCAGCGGGGAAAAGCCCAACGCCAACCCTCATCAGCTCCCCGTTCTGCAGGCGTAAAACTTTGAAAGCAGCTTCTGTAAGGAATTGTCGGTAATTCTGGCTAAGTGGCCCACAACGCCACGCAGCGCATGAGTACGGCAATTTCGGGATGAGCGTCCCGGACACCCATTTGGGACCACTGATGAGGGTAATAACTGTGCTTGAAGCCTACCGCAAACATATCGAAGAGCGTGCAGCACTGGGTATCGTTCCCCAGCCGCTTAACGCCGAACAAACTGCAGGCCTGGTCGAGCTGCTGAAAAATCCCCCGGCTGGCGAAGAAGCCTTCCTCGTTGACCTGATCACCAATCGCATTCCGCCAGGTGTGGACGAAGCAGCCTATGTAAAGGCCGGTTTCCTGTCTGCCCTCGCTAAAGGCGAAGCAAAATCCCCTCTGATCGACAAGAAACGCGCTGTTGAACTGCTCGGCACCATGCAGGGCGGCTACAACATCGTGACTCTGGTCAATCTGCTGGACGACGCCGAACTGGCGCCAGTCGCTGCCGAAGAACTCAAGCACACCCTGCTGATGTTCGACGCTTTCCACGACGTCGCTGAAAAAGCCAAGAACGGCAACGTTCACGCCAAAAGCGTACTGCAATCCTGGGCTGACGGCGAGTGGTTCAAAAACCGCCCTGTCCTGGCCGACAAGATCAGCCTGCGCGTGTTCAAGGTCACCGGCGAAACCAACACCGACGACCTGTCCCCTGCTCCGGACGCCTGGTCCCGCCCGGACATCCCGCTGCACGCCCTCGCCATGCTGAAAATGGCCCGTGAAGGCATCGTGCCTGACGCCCAGGGCGTCACCGGTCCGATGAAGCAGATCGAAGAAATGCGCGGTCAAGGCTTCCCTATCGCCTACGTCGGTGACGTGGTCGGTACCGGTTCTTCGCGTAAATCCGCCACCAACTCGGTGCTGTGGTTCTTCGGCGACGACGTTCCGTTCATCCCGAACAAGCGTGCTGGCGGTTTCTGCTTCGGCAACAAGATCGCTCCAATCTTCTACAACACCATGGAAGATGCTGGCGCACTGCCAATCGAATTCGACGTCACCAACATGAACATGGGCGACGTGATCGACCTGTACCCGCATGCTGGCAAAGTCTGCAAACACGGCACTGACGAAGTCCTGACCACCTTCGAAATGAAGACCCCCGTGCTGTTGGACGAAGTTCGTGCTGGCGGCCGTATCCCGCTGATCATCGGCCGCGGCCTGACCGATAAGGCCCGTGCCGAATTGGGCCTGGGCCCTACCGATCTGTTCAAACTGCCTGAAGCACCTGTCGACACCGGCAAGGGCTTCACCCTGGCACAGAAAATGGTCGGCAAGGCATGCGGCCTGCCAGAAGGCAAAGGCGTTCGTCCAGGTACTTACTGCGAACCGAAAATGACCACCGTCGGCTCTCAGGACACCACCGGTCCGATGACCCGTGACGAACTGAAAGACCTGGCGTGCCTGGGCTTCTCGACCGATCTGGTAATGCAGTCCTTCTGCCACACCGCGGCTTACCCTAAGCCGATCGACGTGACCACCCACCACACCCTGCCAGACTTCATCATGACCCGCGGCGGCGTTTCCCTGCGTCCGGGCGACGGCATCATCCACAGCTGGCTGAACCGCATGCTGCTGCCGGACACCGTCGGTACCGGTGGTGACTCCCACACCCGTTTCCCGATGGGCATTTCGTTCCCGGCCGGTTCCGGTCTGGTAGCGTTTGCCGCAGCCACTGGCGTTATGCCGCTGGACATGCCGGAATCGATCCTGGTGCGCTTCAAAGGCAAAATGCAACCGGGCGTCACCCTGCGTGACCTGGTTCACGCCATTCCTTACTTCGCGATTCAGGCTGGCCTGCTGACCGTCGAGAAGAAAGGCAAGAAGAACGCCTTCTCCGGCCGCATCCTGGAAATCGAAGGCCTGGACAACCTGAGCATCGAGCAAGCTTTCGAGCTGTCCGACGCCTCGGCCGAACGTTCGGCTGCCGGTTGCACCATCAAGCTGTCGAAAGAGTCGATCACCGAGTACCTGAGCTCCAACGTCACCCTGCTGCGCTGGATGATCGGCGAAGGCTACGGCGATGCGCGTACCCTGGAACGTCGTGCTCAAGCGATGGAAGCCTGGATCGCCAACCCTGAGTTGATGGTTGCCGATGCTGACGCCGAATACGCTGAAATCATCGAAATCGACCTGGCCGACATCAAAGAGCCTGTGCTCTGCGCGCCAAACGATCCGGACGACGCCCGTCTGCTGTCCAGCGTTGCTGGCGAGAAGATCGACGAAGTGTTCATCGGTTCGTGCATGACCAACATCGGCCACTTCCGCGCTGCCGGCAAGTTGCTGGAACAAGTCAAAGGTCAGCTTCCAACCCGTCTGTGGCTGTCGCCGCCGACCAAAATGGACGCTCACCAGCTGACCGAAGAAGGCTACTACGGCATCTACGGCAAGGCCGGCGCGCGCATGGAAATGCCGGGCTGCTCGCTGTGCATGGGTAACCAGGCACGTGTAGAGCCGAATTCGACTGTGGTGTCGACGTCGACCCGTAACTTCCCGAACCGTCTGGGTGACGGCGCGAACGTCTACCTGGCTTCGGCCGAGCTGGCGTCTGTTGCTTCCATCCTGGGTCGCCTGCCGACCGTCGAGGAGTACATGGAATACGCTGGCAAGATCGACAGCATGGCGGCCGATGTTTACCGCTACCTGTCCTTCGACCAGATCGCCGAGTTCCGTGAAGCTGCTGCGAACGCCAACATCCCGGTCGTTCAAGCCTAACGCTGCAACGCAATAAAAAACGCCGCCCATCGTGAGATGAGCGGCGTTTTTTTATGCCTGTGAAAGGTACCCTTTTGACTGAAGCGCTTGTTGCACAGCACCGTCGACACTCAAGCCACTGAGTATCACCTGCGCGAGTTCCTGCGACGGCAACAGAGAGAGCACCGCCTTGGCCTGGTGTTTGAGCCGCGCCAGAATCAGCAGCTTGTCCTCGGCTCTCACTTGCATAATGAACGCTTCCAGCGCCTCGATGCTGGTGCCATCCAGGTCGGGAGACTCCTCCAGACTGAGAATGATCGTATGAATCGGCGGTGATGCATGCCGGGCCAGGCGCAGTGCACCGCCCAGAACGCGCTCCACGTTTGCAAAAAACAGCGCCTCGCTCGGCCTGACAATCAGCACACCGGGAATCTCGCTGGCCTGGGGATGGCGTTGCACATCGACATATTCATGACCACCGCCCATTTGCCCCAGCACCTGAATATCCGCCGATGACATCTGTTTCAACATCAGCACGACACTGATCACCACCGCCACCAACAGACCGTCCAGTACCCCCAGCACCAGCACCGCCGCCACCGCGCAAATCACCAGCAGACGGTCGCGGCGCCAGATGAAATAGCGGCCCAAGGGCTGCAGGCTCAAGCCGCGCGCCAATGCATGAATGACGATGGCCGCCAGCACCGGCTCGGGGGTCAGGGCAATCCAGGGCAACACCGTCAAGACGATGAGCAACACCACCCCCGCCGCTACCGCGCCCGCCAGACGCGAGCCGGCACCCGCCGCCTCATTGGCCGACGTTGCAGAGTAACCGGCGCCTGCCGGCATGCCATGGAACAGTCCCGACAGCAGATTGGCTGCGCCGAGTGCCAGCAAATCGCGGTTCGAGGACACACGGTCGCCGTGCTTGAGCGCAAACGAGGTGATCGATCCGTAAGACTCGGCATACAGAATCATCACCATGGCAAACGCCAGTTCGCCCAGGCGCAGCCAGTCGGTAAACGGCAGCACAGGAAGGCGCGGCACCTCCAGGCTCAAGTCGATCACGCCAATCAGTTTCACCCCATAAGCGGGCAAGTTCAGCCATTGACCGGCCGCGATGCCAAGCGCCACCACCAGTAAACCTCCTGGCAAACGCCTGACCCGCGAGCACAGCCACAGCACCAGCAAGGACACCGTCGCCACGAGGGCGCCGGCCCGGTTCCACTGCGGTAATTGCTCAAGCAGTTGCGGTAAGAAACGGATCAGGTTGCCATTGCTCAAGTGCACATCGACGATGCTCGCTACTTGCTTGAGGATGATCGTCACTGCCAAGCCGAAGGCAAAGCCTCGCAGCACCGGTTTGGCAATGAACGACGTCACGCTGCCGAGTTTGAACAGTCCGGCCAGCAGGAAAAAACCACCCGTCACCAGCACCAGACCGATCGCCAGGGTCATGCGCAGGCCCGAGTCACCATTGGCCAACGTGGCTGTGGCGGCGGCCAGTACCGCCGCCGAAGACGACGTAGCAGAAACGATGGCAAAGCGACTGGTGCCGAACAGCCCGTAGCACAGCAGACCGGCAAATAACGCAATGACACCCGCCTGTGGCGGCAACGCGGCAATGCTTGAATAGGCGACCGCCTCGGGCAACAACAAACCGGCGATCGACAACCCGGCCAACACATCCAGCCAACGGTTGGGCCTATCGGCACGGGGTTGCGCCGATGCGCCGTGAGCCTGAGCCATGAAGCGTCTCCAGAGAAAGATAGACTGGCCGGGGAAAGTCCTCGGCAAACGCTCTATGACGCGTTTATGCAAACTCAAGCTTAATCGCTAAGTGCACGGAATGTCGGCTCTGGGTCAGGTGTTGAGCGTTTTCAACGCAATAAAAAACGCCGCCCATCGTGATGATGAGCGGCGTTTTTTTATGCCTGATCGGTCAGGCAGTCAGCGAATAGATCAACGCCGAAATCGCCACCAGGCCCACCGCCGTCACGAAGACATTGGAAGCCTGACCGCGATAACGCGCCATGGCCGGCACCTTGCGGATTGCGTACATCGGCATCAGGAACAGGATCGCGGCGATGATCGGGCCACCCAGGGTTTCGATCATCCCGAGAATGCTCGGGTTCAGCGTGGCAACGATCCAGCAGACCACCAGCATGAAGGCGGCAGTCATGCGATCCAGGGTCTTCGGTGCGGGGCGCTTGCCACTCTTCACGATCAGACCTTTAAGACCTTCGCTGGCGCCGATGTAGTGGCCCAGGAACGACTTGGAAATGGCCACAAACGCAATCAACGGTGCCGCGAAGGCGATGGTCGGGTTGCTGAAGTGGTTGGCCAGGTACGACAGGATCGACAGGTTCTGCGCCTTGGCTTCAGCCAATTGCGCAGGCGACAGGGTCAGCACGCAGCTAAAGACGAAGAACAGCACCATCACCACCATCAACGCGTGAGCGCGGGACAGGATCTGCGAGCTACGCTCTTCGGCGTGATCGCCATAACGACGCTTCTGGTCCACCGCGAACGCCGAGATGATCGGCGAATGGTTAAACGAGAACACCATCACCGGAATCGCCAGCCACAAGGTGTGCAGCAGTGCCGACGGTTCTGGCAGCGTCGACGCGGTGGCGAGGATGCCGCCGTTCCAGTGAGGAATCAGGAACACCGCGAGGAACAGCAGCGCAACAATGAACGGATAAACCATCAGGCTCATAGCCTTGACGATCGCCTGCTCGCCGCAACGAACCACCGCCAACAAGCCGAGGATCAGCACCAACGACAGCACGGCGCGCGGTGGCGGCATGATGTGCAGTTGATGCTCGAGAAAACTGCCCACGGTGTTGGTCAGGGCCACACTGTAGATCAACAGGATCGGGAAGATCGCGAAGAAGTACAGCAAGGTGATCAGCGCGCCAGCCTTGATCCCGAAGTGCTCTTCCACGACTTCAGTGATGTCCGCGCCTTCGCGTCCGGACAACACAAAACGTGTCAGGCCACGGTGTGCGTAAAACGTCATAGGGAACGCCAACACCGCCAGGACCAGCAACGGCCAGAAGCCGCCCAGACCCGCGTTGATCGGCAAAAACAGTGTGCCAGCCCCAATGGCCGTGCCAAACAGGCCCAGCATCCAGGTGGTGTCATGGCGATTCCAGCTCTCAAGCGTCGCTGGTGCCGCCGATACATAGCGTTCGTCGACGCTATTGGCCTGGTCATTCATCCGGTGGGATCTCCGCATTCCGGTCAGTTGCTACCCGGTCAGGACGAGTCGGAAAAATCCGACAGGCAGCGCCCTGGCCGAAACAGGGGCGCGATTGTCCGGGATTAATGAGCAGAAGCAAAGACTTAGCTGAGGAGTGGTTGTGCGGATCAGATCCTCCGGCATCCTCTATTAAATAGATGTTTTAAAAAATCTATTTAATAGAGGATTGGTGTCATGTAATTTCGACCCTGACTGCTGACCGGCAGCCCCTACTTGCGGAGCCCTCCCATGCCACTCGTTCGCGTCGACATCAAAAAGCATCAAGACCCGACTTACGCCAAACGTGTCGGGCAATTGATCTACGCCGCCATGCACAGCGCCATTGGCGTGCCGGAAAACGATAATTTCCAGATTCTTGCCGAGCACGACGAACAGCATTTCATCTTTGATCCAGGCTATCTGGGCATCAATCGCACCGACAATCTGGTGGTGATTCAGATCACCCTGAGCGAAGGCCGCACCATCGAGCAGAAAAAACTCCTCTACAAAACCATCGCAGAGAGCCTTAACGCGGAACTGGCGGTGCGGCTGGAAGATGTGTTCATCAATCTGGTGGAAGTAAAAAAAGAGAACTGGTCCTTCGGCAATGGCATAGCCCAATACGCCAGCTGATTTCTACCTTTTATGTACCTGTGAGCCGCCAATGCCCCGAGTCTCCCGTAAACAAGCCGAACTCAACCGCGAGATCATCGTCGAGGCCGCCACGCGTCTGTTTCGCGAACGCGGCCTGCACGGGATCAGTGTCGTCGATGTGATGGGCGCGGCCGGCCTCACCCATGGCGGCTTCTATGGTCACTTCGAATCCAAGGAAGCGCTGGCGCAAGAGGCGTGCAGCCGGGCGTTCACCCAATCCATGGAACGCTGGAAGCAGAAAATAGAGGCTAACGACGACAACCTCTCGGCTCGCGAGAACATCATCGCGCCCTACCTGTCCGCGGCCAATCGCGATAATCCGGGTGAAAGCTGCCCGGTGACCGCGTTTGCCGGCGACATGTGTCATGAAGCCGCTGAAAGCGGATTGCACCAGACCTACACCCAAGGGCTGGAGGCATTGTTGCAGATGCTGGCACCGCTGATGGGCGCGGATCAGCCCGACACCAATCGGCAAAAAGCGTTAGTGGACTATTCACTGATGGTCGGCGCCCTGACCCTGGCCCGTGCAACGAGGGGTGACGCCTTGTCCGATGAAATTCTCGACGCAGCCCGGACGTTTCTCACCTACACCGGAGCTGCCGGCCCGGTCGATCATCGAACACCATAACGCGACGTTGAACGGTGCATTCGCAAAGGTGTTGAACGCCGTGGATATGTAAGAGCTACGGAACGCTTCTACACTGAGGTCGCAGGCCCCAAGCCTGCTATCTTTGGTAAATGCCAAACCGTTGTGCAATCAATACTTTGAAGCAACGTTTTGAAGCAACTTTCGAGCCCCGACTTTCCGATGCTTACAGGAGCCCAGCATGCCCGCAACCGTTCTGGTACTGGTTGAAACCATCAATGAGTACCTGCCGATTCTCGAACATCAGGGTTTTCACCTGATTCTGGCTCCCACACCTGCCGAGCGCGCAGATGCCATCACACGGTATGGCGCGCAGATCGATGCGGTGCTGACCCGCGGCCCATTGGGCCTGTATGCCGACGAAATCACCGCCCTGCCCAATCTCAAGATCATCTGCGTGATCGGCGCCGGCTACGAACACGTCGACCTGCAAGCCGCCGCCAACCGGGGCATTACGGTCACCAATGGCGCCGGCGTCAATGCCTCTTCAGTCGCCGACCATGCCATGGCGATGCTGCTGTCGCTGGTGCGTGACATTCCCCGTTGCGACGCCGCCGTGCGCCGGGGTGAGTGGCCGAAAATCATGCGCCCTTCCCTGGCGGGCAAGCACTTGGGCATCCTGGGGCTCGGTGCGGTCGGAATGGCCATCGCCAAACGCGCCGCCCACGGCTTCGACATGACGGTCAGTTACCACAACCGCCAGCATCGCAGCGATGTGCCGTACAGCTTCTGCTCGACGCCCACGGAACTGGCACGGAAATCAGACTTTTTGATCGTCGCCACCCCCGGCGGCCTGGGCACCAAACACCTGATCAACCGACAAGTACTCGACGCCTTGGGCCCCCAGGGGTTCATCGTCAACATCGCCCGAGCCAGTGTGATCGTCACCACAGACCTTATCAGCTCGCTTGAGCAGCGCAGGATTGCCGGCGCTGCGCTGGACGTCTTCGACACAGAACCCCAGGTACCCAATGCCTTCAAGACGTTGGCCAATGTGATCCTCACCCCGCATGTCGCCGGTTTGTCCCCGGAAGCCACTCAAGGCACCGTGGAGCTGGCAGGTCGCAATCTGGTGGCGTTCTTCACCGGCGATCCGGTATTGACCCCGATTGCCCTGCCATCGTCGACGAGCATGATCTGACCACCATTCAAACAGGTGTATCAAAAACAATGATTGCCCGGCAACACGCTCACCTATAAGGGCGTTTCGTGGTTGTGGGTGTCGGGTGTGCGCATTAGATTAGCCAATAGTCTCAGGCCTCCAAAATAAGCAGAAGGGATAAGCATGGCGCTTACTGACCAGTCCACCCGTATCCGCACCGGCGAAGAACTCGATGCCAGCCTGATCGATCCGTACCTCAAGGCCCACATTCCGGGCCTGAGTGGTTTGCCGCAGATCAGCCAGTTCCCGGGCGGCGCGTCGAACCTCACCTACTTGCTGGAATACCCCGAACAGGAGTTTGTGCTGCGTCGGCCGCCCTTTGGCCACAAGGCCAAGTCCGCCCACGACATGGGCCGCGAATTTCGCATCCTCAATCAGCTTCGTGATGGTTTTCCGTACTGCCCCAAAGCCTATGTGCACTGCACTGACGAATCGGTGATTGGCGCCGAGTTCTATGTGATGGAACGGGTCAACGGGATCATCCTGCGCTCCGAACTGCCGCCGGAACTGGGTCTGGATTCGGCGAAAACCGAAACGCTGTGCAAGAGCTTCATCGACAAATTCGTTGAGCTGCACCGGGTCGACTACAACGCCTATGGCCTGGGCGACCTTGGCAAACCCGAAGGCTATGTCGCGCGGCAGATCAAAGGCTGGAGCGATCGCTACGAGAAAGCACTGACGCCGGACGCGCCGAAGTGGGAAGCGGTCAAAGCCTGGCTCAACGACAAGATGCCGGCCGATCACCCGACCTCCAGCATCATCCACAACGATTACCGCTTCGACAACGTGATCCTCGACCCGAACAACCCGATGGACATCATCGGCGTGCTCGACTGGGAACTGACCACCCTCGGCGACCCGCTGATGGACCTGGGCAACACCCTCGCCTACTGGATCGAAGCCGACGACCCGGCACCGGTGCAATTGATGCGCCGCCAACCGAGCCACGCCCCGGGCATGCTGACCCGCCGCGAGTTCGTCGATTACTACGCCGAGCGTTCAGGCATTCAGATCGACAACTTCGACTTCTACTACACCTACGGCCTGTTTCGCCTGGCCGGCATCGTGCAGCAGATCTATTACCGCTTCTTCCATGGTCAGACCCAGGACAAACGCTTCGCACAGTTCATTCACATGAACAAACTGCTGGAGCAGATGAGCCTGCAAGTCATTTCGAAATCCGGCCTCTGATCGCCCGGCTCTGATTACCTTCCCTGGCCCCAGTAACAAGGAAAAACCATGTCCAAGACTCAGTTGTTCGACCTCGACGGCAAAATCGCATTCGTGTCCGGCGCCAGCCGTGGTATCGGTGAAGCCATCGCCAAACTGCTGGCCCAGCAAGGCGCCCACGTCATCGTCTCGAGCCGCAAACTCGACGGCTGCCAGCACGTGGCTGACGCGATCATCGCCGCCGGTGGCAAAGCCACTGCCGTTGCTTGCCACATCGGTGAAATGGAACAGATCAGCCAGGTCTTCGCCAGCATCCGCGAACAGTTCGGGCGCCTGGACATCCTGGTCAACAACGCGGCGACCAACCCGCAGTTCTGCAACGTACTGGACACCGATCTCAGCGCTTTCCAGAAAACCGTCGACGTGAACATCCGCGGCTACTTCTTCATGTCGGTGGAGGCCGGCAAGCTGATGCGCGATAACGGCGGCGGCAGCATCATCAACGTCGCCTCGATCAACGGCATCTCGCCGGGGATCTTCCAGGGCATCTACTCGGTGACCAAAGCGGCGGTCATCAACATGACCAAAGTGTTCGCCAAGGAATGCGCGCAGTTCGGCATTCGCTGCAATGCGCTGCTGCCAGGCCTGACCGACACCAAGTTTGCTTCGGCGCTGGTGAAGAACGAGGCTATTTTGAACACCGCATTGCAACAGATTCCGCTCAAGCGTGTGGCGGACCCGAGTGAAATGGCGGGAGCGGTGTTGTATCTGGCCAGTGATGCGTCGAGTTACACCACTGGGGTTTCATTGAATGTGGACGGTGGGTTCTTGTCCTGATCCGATTTACCGGATGAACAAAAGGCAGCCTTAGGGCTGCCTTTTTTTTTGCCCACGATAACGAATTTTAATTCTGCCATTTGCAAATAAGGAATTTTTATTCCATTAATAGCCCCTCCTGAAAACAAAATCCCAAAAGGACCCCGGCTATGCGTGAACTCGGTATCGGACTCATCGGCACAGGTTTCATGGGCCGCGCCCATGCCTTGGCGTTTCGCAACGTCAGTGCGGTTTTCGAACTGCCCCTCAATCTCAAACTCGCCGCCCTGGCCGATGCTGATCCGCAGCGTGCCCGCCACTGCGCCGATGCCTGGGGTTTCGACACCGCTCATAGCGACTGGCAACAACTGATCGATGACCCACAGGTCAATCTGATCGCCATCACCACGCCCAATCACCTGCATTACCCCATGGCCATGGCCGCCCTCGCCGCCGGCAAACCGGTGTATTGCGAAAAGCCGTTAGCGGTGAATCTGGAACAGGCCGACGCCATGCGTCTGGCGGCGAAAGCGGCGGGTGTGGTGACGCGGGTGGGTTACAACTATCAGCACAACCCGATGATCGTGCTCGCCCGGCAGCTGATTGAAAACGGCGACTTGGGTCAGATCATCAGTTTCCAGGGTGAATTCAGCGAAGACTTCATGGCCGATCCCGCGTCACCCTGGTCCTGGCGTTGCGATGCCGATCATGCCGGTGGTGCACTGGCCGATCTGGGCAGTCACTTGTTGGCCATGGCCCGTTATCTGGTGGGCGATGTCGAGGCAGTGAGCGCCGACACCCAGACCGTACACCGGCAACGTCCCGCCACGGCTGGTAGTCCGGAGCAACGCAGTATCGCCGTCGACGATCAGGTCCACGCCTTGTTGCGGTTTGCGAATGGCGCCCGGGGCACGTTCAGCAGCAGTTGGCTCAAGCACGGCTACAAGAATCACCTGAGCTTTGAAATCAGCGGCACCCGGGGGACTTTGGTGTTCGATCAGGAACGCCTGAACGAGCTGCGACTGTTTCGTGCCGGTCAGGACGGTTTCCAGCGCTTGCTGGCAGGGCCGAATCTGCCGGGTTATGCGGCGTTCAGCCCGGCGGCAGGGCATCAGCTCGGCTACAACGAACTCAAGACACTGGAAGTCCATGATCTGTTGATGGCGCTGGCAGGCTTGTCTCAGGGTGGAACAGATTTCGAACAGGCGTGGGAAGTCGAACGCCTGGCGACGGCCATTCGACTGGCAGCGCACGAATCGCGGTGGGTCAAGATCGAGGAAGTCTGAGCGAAACGCACAGATACCCGCCAGCAGCGCAGCGCCGCTGGCGGTTCAACGTGAGCAGATGGACGCTTACTGAGTGACGCAACGAGTGAGCGTCGTTTCCCGGGTCACCTGCCCTTCAGCTCGTATATCGCCTTGCACATCGGTGTTTTCAGTGGAATTGCAGGTGCGCACAGGGGGTGGAGGCGGCGCAGCGGGAGGTGGCGGTGGAGGACTCGCACAACCACCCAGAATCGCTATCCAGAATGCGAACGACAGTGTTGTAAAAATGCGTTTCCCAAGACTTTTCATAGGTTGACCCGCGGTAAGTGATCGACATATTTCCGCGACCCCAACTGCTTCACCGCGAACCCGCGGACCGGTCACAGAAAAAATACTCTCGTATTCTTTATACGACCGCCGGCAAATCCCGACAGTTCCTAGGACGTCTCGCGACGATGCAACGTGTTGCTCTCAAGCTCATAACGCAGTTCTTCGATCAACGCTGCCACCGCCTCCCGCGTTCTGAGGTTGGCCACGCTTAACCCACTGACCACCAGATCCACCTGACCCGACACCGGATGATAGAGCTTCACCGTCAGTGAATGATCACCCGTAACATTGCAGTCACAGGCCAACGGCGAAAAGCTCCGCTCCAGTTGCATACGCAATTGCGCCACATAAATCATCCGGCAGTTCCTGTCGCTGTTTTGAAAGGGACGCGATACCCGAAGACCTGTATCGCACCCTTACAGCCTAAGAACTGCCGCGCCCGGCCAGAACATCAATTTGCACCCCCTCGATTAGTGCATTTGCACCTAACGCTGGGCCTTGGGCCGCCACTCGCTGGAGAACAAACCGCGCTCGCGAGCCCAGACAATCGCCTCGCTACGGCTGTGAACGTCGAGCTTGGAATATACCGTCGACACATGGTTGCGCACCGTGTTGGGTGCGAGTTTGAGCCGCGCGGCGATTTCCTTGTCGGCCAGGCCTTCGCAGATCAGGCCGAGCACATCGCGCTCGCGGGCAGTCAGGTCGGTGAAAGACACGCTAGGTAACTGCGGTGAGTTGACGTTTTTCACGTTAGCGAGTTTCTCGATGAGCGTGCGGCTGAACCAGGAGGCGTCCTTCATGACCTCTTCGATTGCCGACACCAACTCCAACTCAGTGCGTTTACGCTCGGTAATGTCCATCAACACCAGCAGGTAGCAGGGACTGTCCTGAATGTTCACGGTGTCGGCCGAGACCGCGCAATCAATCAGCCCCGCGCCTTTCTTGCGTACCCGAACATCGACACGATCCACGCTTCCGGTTTTTTCCAGTGCCGCAAACAGTCGCGCGCAGGCGCCTGTGTCATCGATAAAATCGATCTGCGCCACCGATTTGCCGAGCACTTCTTCACTGGAATACGCGAGCGTATCGAGGAAGGCTTCATTGACGTCCATCACCACCTGATCGCCGGCGTTGCACACCAGGATCGGCACCGGGGTCAGTCGAAAAGCCTTGGCGAAACGTTCCTCGCTCTGGCGCAGGGCGACTTCGGCCTTATGCCGAGGCTCGATGTCCACAAAGGAAAACAGCATGCAGGCTTCGTCGTTCAGCTCAAGGGGCTGGCCGGCGACGATCACCTGTTTGCTGCCACCTTCGCGTAACTGCAACTGAGCCTGCATTTGCGGAATGGTTGCCCCTTCGCGCAACCGCTGCTTGGCCAGGTCTTTGTTTTCGGCCCCCTCCAGCACGTCCAGTTCATAGGTCGAACGGCCGATCACCTGATCACGGGCATGGCCGGTCATCTCCAGGAAGCCCGGATTGACTTTGATGTAGCGCAAATCGCTTAGGCGACAGATCACCGCCGGGGCTGGGTTGGCATTGAAAGTTTTTTCAAAACGCTGTTCGGCGCTGGCCCACTCCGTGACGTCGTTCATGATCAACACCAACGACTCCGGCTCGCCAGCGCTGTCGGCCAATACCATGCTGCGCACACTGTGGACCCATGTGCGCTCCTCGTCCGCCGGTGTCACCTCAACCAACACATCACTGAAGGACTCGCCTCGGGCAACGCGGCTGATCGGATAATTGTCGGCCTGAACCGGGTGATTATTGCGATAACGCAAAGCGAAGCGCTTGGCGTACTCCTTGGCATTCGCCCCCAGTTCGCTGAGTTGCCCGACGCCGTGCATGGCCAACGCGGCATCATTGGCCCAGAGAAGGGTCTGGTCGAGCTCCAGCAGAATTACCCCATCGGACAGGCCGGCGATGATCTGCTGCAACTGACGGCGATTGGTTTCAGTGGTCAGGACGTCCTGGCTCATTGGATCTCCACGCGTACGGCGGCGCATTCATGCGCCGCCCTGTGAAGATTACGACCGCGGGGGGGTGGGATAGTGCAGCAAACATCACCTACATCACGCCCCCCCTTGAGCTGAGCTTGCTCGCGAACAGGCCATCATCTTCAACATCTCTATTGACTGATCCGCCGCCTTCGCGAGCAAGCTCAGCTCAGGTCTTCACCCGTGGTCAGCCTGGCGGCCGGCGTTGCAATGGCAATGGCAATGGCAATGGCAATGGCAATGGCAATGGCAATGGCGGCACGGTCGGCCTCCAGCCATTTGATGAACAGCTCTTGCACGACATCCTCGGCTTCGGCGCGGGAGCCGAGGATGCGATACGCCAGACCGAGCAAAAAGGGCCGCCGCTGCTCGAACACAGCGGCGGCGTTTTCAGCGGAGATCATCAATCAGTGCCTCGACACCTGCAAACGGTTCCACAGGTTGATCATGCCGATCTCGGCCGTCAAGGCACCGATTTGCGCGTCGTTGAAGTGCTCGCGCAAGTCACCGCGCAAGCTGGCGTAATCGGTCTTTTCGTCGAGTACGGTCAGGGCCTCGGTCCAGGCCAGAGCGGCGCGTTCGGATGCGCTGAAATCACTGACGTGACGCCAGACGATCAAGCGGTCCAGCCGTTCGTTGGTTTCATTGGCTTCACGGGCCTCGCGGGTGTGCATCTTCACGCAGAAACCACATTGGTTGATCTGTGAGGCGCGCAGGTGGTTTGTGACGCGCCGATAACGGCTTTGATCTTTTAGTCGTAGAACCTTTTCGCGGCGGCTGCCCTAAGCTCAAGTCAAAGAGTGATTTAATGCTGTCCCTTTACTGCCTGGAGAGTTGCCATGATGCTGGATACGCTGCACTTCACGCCTTGGTCCGCGTTGGCAGGAGGTGCGTTGATCGGCTTGGCGACGAGCGTGATGGTCGTGGCCAATGGACGGGTCGCCGGGATTAGCGGGCTACTCGGCAGTCTGCTAGCGCCAGGTGATTCGGGGAGAGGCGAAAAAGCCTTATTCATCCTCGGACTGTTGGCGGCCCCCCTGTTGTGGGCGCTGTTTCAGGTGTGGCCGACCATTGAATTCAAGACCGGTACCGTGGGGCTGATCATCGCCGGATTGTGTGTCGGGATCGGCACCCGTTATGGCTCTGGTTGCACCAGTGGCCACGGTGTGTGCGGTATCTCGCGGCTTTCACCACGCTCCATCGTCGCGACGTTGAGCTTCATGTTCGCAGGCTTTGTGACCGTGTTTGTCCTACGCCATCTGTTGGGGTTTTGAACATGAAAAAACTCACGGCTTTCCTTGCCGGCCTGTTGTTCGGCATCGGCCTGCTGTTGGCCGGCATGGCCAACCCGGCCAAAGTGCTGGGATTTCTCGATATAACCGGTGTGTGGGACCCCTCTCTGGCGCTGGTCATGATCGGGGCGATTACCGTGGCCTGGGTGCCGTTTCACTGGGCCATGAAACAATCCAAGTCGTTGCTGGGGGCGCCAATGCAGTTGCCGGTCAGTCGTGAACTGGATCGACGCTTGATCGGTGGCAGCCTGCTGTTCGGGGTCGGTTGGGGCATTGCGAGCATCTGCCCCGGGCCGGCGCTGGTGCTGTTGCCGACGGGGTATTGGCAGGCGTGGGTGTTTGCAATCGCGATGCTGGCGGGGATGTTGATATTCAGCATGTTGCAAGCGCGTCGTTAAGTCGCCTCGCCAGGTCAATGTCTAGAGGTCGTAGCCTTCGGCGGCGCAGTCATTGCCGAAGGCTACGATTTTTTGCGTTTCAGGCCGCCAATTCTCCGCTGGCAATCGCCGCCGAAGCGGCCAGCATGGCTCGCAACAACACCGCACACCCGGCCGCCAGATCATCCGGCGCGGCGTTTTCGATTTCGTTGTGGCTGATGCCGCCTTCACACGGTACGAAGATCATCCCGGCCGGGCCAAGTTCAGCGAGGAAGATTGCGTCGTGCCCTGCTCCGCTGACGATGTCCATGTGCGACAGGCCCAAGCCTTGGGCGGCGCCGCGTACCGCTTCGACGCAGCCTTTGTCGAAGTACAGCGGTGGAAAGTCCGCAGTGGGTGTCAGTTCAAAAGTCAGGCCGTGTTCCTCGCAGGTGGTTTCGATGACTTCGCGGACTTCGGCGATCATCGAGTCCAGGCGCGCCGGTTCCAGATGACGGAAGTCCAGGGTCATGCGCACTTCGCCGGGGATAACGTTGCGTGAGCCGGGATAGGCTTGCAGGCAACCAACGGTGCCGCAGGCGTGCGGTTGATGACCGAGGGCGGCGCGGTTGACCGCACCGACGATCACCGCAGCGCCGACCAAGGCGTCCTTGCGCAGGTGCATCGGCGTCGGGCCAGCGTGGGCTTCGACCCCGCGCAGTTTCAGGTCGAACCATTTCTGGCCGAGGGCGCCCATCACCACGCCGATGGTTTTGCGTTCGTCTTCGAGGATCGGGCCTTGCTCGATGTGGGCCTCGAAATAAGCCCCGACGGCGTGGCCGCTGACCTTGCGCGGGCCGGCGTAGCCGATGGCGTTCAAGGCTTCACCGACGGTGACGCCCTCGGCATCGACCTTGGCCAGGGTTTCTTCGAGGGTGAATTTTTCTGCGAATACACCGGAGCCCATCATGCAGGGGGCGAAGCGTGAGCCTTCTTCGTTGGTCCAGACCACGACTTCCAGCGGCGCTTCGGTTTCCACGCCCAGGTCATTGAGGGTGCGCAGCACTTCGACGCCGGCCAGTACGCCGAAGCAGCCGTCGAACTTGCCGCCGGTGGGTTGGGTGTCGATGTGGCTACCGGTCATCACCGGTGGCAGGTCCGGATTGCGGCCGGGGCGGCGGGCGAAGATGTTGCCGACGGCGTCGATGCTCACGGTGCAACCCGCCTCCTCACACCAGTTGACGAAAATGTCCCGGGCCTGGCGGTCGAGGTCGGTCAGGGCCAGGCGACAGACGCCGCCCTTGACCGTAGCGCCGAGCTTGGCCAGGTCCATGAGCGACTGCCACAAGCGGTCGCGATTGATGTGCTGATGGGCGGACTGCAGAACGTCTAAGGCAGCGTTCATGATGATCTCCTCAGGCAGTTGTTATAGGTTTCTTCAGGCTGATCGTTGTCGTTTATGAGGCCGTCTTCGCGAGCAAGCCCGCTCCCACAGGGGAATGCATTTCAAGTGTGGGAGCGGGCTTGCTCGCGAAGAGGCCATCAATCACACCGCAGATTTCGCAACAGACGGGCTGGGGCGCATCGAGCACAACCCGTAATAAATCAGCCCGCCCAGTGCCGAGCCGGTAAACCAGCCATAGCTGTAGAACCAGCTGAATGCATCGCTACCGAGCGACAGCAACGTCAGCGCCACCGGGACACCAAACGCAATAAACCCGAACCAGTTCCACGCCGGGTAAACGTCGTCACGGTAAAGGCCCGCCAGGTCCAGGTGCTGTTTCTTGATCAGGAAATAGTCCACCACCATGATCCCGGCGATCGGGCCCAACAGGCTCGAATAGCCCAGCAACCAGTTGGAATACACCGTCTCCAGGCTTAAATCCGAGACGATCAAACCGAGCTTCTTCAACAGCTCATGGGCCATCAGCACCAAGCCGACCAGGCCTGTGAGCAACACCGCTTTGGTGCGGTTGATGTACTTGGGGGCGACGTTCTGGAAGTCGTTGGTCGGCGAAACGATATTGGCCGCTGTATTGGTCGACAGCGTGGCGATGATGATCAGCGCCATGGCCAGTGCGACCCAGACCGGGCTTTGAATATGACCGATCAAGGTAACCGGATCGGAGACGGTGACGCCGACCAGTTTGACCGAGGCGGCCGTCATCACCACACCGAGGGAGGCGAACAGAAACATGGTCAGGGGCAAGCCGATAATCTGCCCGACGATCTGATCCTTCTGGCTTTTCGCATAGCGGCTGAAATCCGGAATGTTCAGGGACAAGGTGGCCCAGAACCCGACCATGGCAGTCAGCCCGGCGGCAAAGTAACTGACCACGCTGGCACCTTCCGGACGTTTGGCCGGGATCGCCATCAATTCGGTCATCGAAACATTCGGCATGGCCCACACCAGCAGCCCCACGCCCACCAGCACCAACAATGGCGCCGAGAGGGTTTCGAGCCATTTGATCGAGTCCGCGCCGCGAATCACCACCCACAGGTTCAACGCCCAGAACACCATGAACCCGATCACTTCACCGGTACCGCCAAGGGCTTTCCAACCGTCGAACACCGAGCCGAGAAACAGGTGAATGGCCAGTCCGCCGAACATCGTCTGAATGCCGAACCAGCCACACGCCACCAGCGCCCGGATCAGGCACGGAATGTTGGAGCCGAGGATGCCGAAGGACGAACGCAACAACACCGGAAACGGAATGCCGTACTTGGTGCCGGGAAAGGCGTTCAGGGTCAGCGGGATCAGTACGATGATGTTGGCGAACAGAATCGCCAGCAGCGCTTCACCGACGCTCAGGCCGAAATACGCGGTGAGCACGCCGCCGAGGGTGTAGGTCGGCACGCAGATCGCCATGCCGACCCACAAAGCGGTGATGTGCCATTTGTTCCAGGTTCGTTCGTGCACCTTGGTCGGTGCCATGTCGTGGTTGTAACGAGGGCTGTCGAGGACGTCACTGCCGGCTTCGAGCTCAAACAAGCCGTCGCGCTCGGTCACTTGCGATCTGATCTGTTGCATGGCCGCTCCACTGTTCTTTTGATTATTGTTGCTCATCAGGGGCTGGCGGCATCAATTAACGTGCCGGTTACCCCGTTTGCGCATCGGGCAGTTCCATAAAAACCTTGTAACCAACTGATGTTTATCAGTTTTATTTATATAGCCGATGAGTCACCGGTTACTTGCTTGTTCACTCAGGCCAAATGCCAGGCAAGTTGTCCGAACAGTCAGGACTCAATCTGGTGCATACCACTTTTTTTTCAACGTTGCGCATCAACCATAGACCATCCTCAAGCGGCTGATTTCACATAAGAAATCTCGTCTATTTTTACAACCTGTCAAGTGCGTCAAAATGGTGAGAGGCCTCACCATTTTGGTGTTTTCCAGTTTTAGATGTTAATTATCAATAACTTAAAACGAATATAAGCTTATAAAAAATATTCTTGCTCAATTCTCAAACTCAGACTAGCGTTTATTCCTGACAGCGCTGACAGGAATACACCTGTTTGCGCCGGCTTCATATAAAACATTTAGAACCGGCACAAGTCGGTCATTGCCTGCGAGGAACTCGGAATGTCTCTGTTGATCCGTGGCGCCACCGTTATTACCCATGATGAAAGTTATCGCGCCGACGTCTATTGCGCCGACGGCGTGATCAAAGCCATCGGCGAAAATCTTGATGTTCCGGCGGGTGCCGAAGTGCTCGTCGGCAGCGGCCAATACCTGATGCCCGGCGGCATCGATCCGCACACGCACATGCAACTGCCCTTCATGGGCACGGTGGCCAGTGAAGACTTCTTCAGCGGTACTGCGGCGGGACTTGCCGGTGGCACCACGTCGATCATCGACTTTGTGATTCCCAATCCGCAGCAATCCTTGATGGAAGCCTTTCACCAGTGGCGCGGCTGGGCCGAGAAGTCGGCGTCGGATTACGGTTTCCATGTCGCGATCACCTGGTGGAGCGAACAGGTGCGCGAGGAAATGGCCGAGTTGGTCAGCCACCACGGCGTCAACAGCTTCAAGCACTTCATGGCCTACAAGAACGCGATCATGGCCGCCGACGACACCCTGGTCGCGAGTTTCGAGCGCTGCCTGGAGTTGGGCGCGGTGCCGACCGTGCATGCGGAAAACGGAGAACTGGTCTATCACCTGCAACGCAAGTTGATGGCCCAGGGCATGACCGGCCCGGAAGCGCATCCGTTGTCGCGTCCTTCGCAGGTTGAAGGTGAAGCGGCCAGTCGGGCGATCCGCATCGCCGAAACCCTGGGCACACCGTTGTACCTGGTGCATGTTTCGACCAAGGAAGCCCTAGACGAAATCACCTACGCCCGCAGCAAGGGCCAACAAGTCTACGGCGAAGTCCTGGCCGGGCATTTGCTGCTGGACGACAGCGTCTATCAGCACCCGGACTGGCAGACCGCCGCCGGTTACGTGATGAGCCCGCCCTTCCGTCCGCGCGGCCATCAAGAGGCGCTTTGGCACGGTCTGCAATCGGGCAACCTGCACACCACCGCCACCGACCATTGCTGCTTCTGCGCCGAGCAAAAAGCGGCTGGGCGTGACGACTTCAGCAAGATCCCCAATGGCACGGCCGGTATCGAAGACCGCATGGCGGTGCTCTGGGATGAAGGGGTGAACAGCGGGCGTTTGTCGATGCAGCACTTCGTGGCACTCACCTCCACCAACACCGCGAAAATCTTCAACCTCTACCCGCGCAAAGGGGCGATTCGCGTCGGTGCGGATGCGGACCTGGTGCTGTGGGACCCGGAAGGTACGCGGACGATTTCGGCGAAAACTCACCATCAGCAAGTGGACTTCAACATCTTCGAAGGCAAGACCGTGCGCGGTGTACCGAGCCACACCGTCAGCCAGGGCCGGGTGGTATGGGCCGATGGTGATTTGCGCGCCGAGCGTGGTGCCGGGCGGTATGTCGAACGGCCGGCGTATCCGGCGGTGTTTGATTTGCTGAGCAAGCGGGCTGAGTTGAATAAGCCGACAGCTGTGAAACGCTGATATCGAGGCCTTCGGCCTTCGCGAGCAAGCCCGCTCCCACAGGGTGAATGCATTCCAAATGTGGGAGCGGCGGTGCGACGATTCGACTTGCCCGCGAAGAGGCCGGCAGCGACAACACAAAACCAATGCCCATCAGAGGCAGTACCTCAATAACCGTGAGGCCTACACCGTGATCAAGACCTTGAACCACCTCCCGCATCCGCACGAGAATGCGGCCGCCCTCGCCGGCCATTTCACCGATCTGGCGCCACCGCTCAACGACCGTCAGGCCCATCTGGAAGCCTCGCGCTGTCTGTATTGCTATGACGCGCCGTGCGTGAATGCCTGTCCGAGCGAGATCGATATTCCGTCGTTCATCCGCAATATCCACCAGGAAAACGTTCAGGGCGCCGCGCAGAAAATCCTCTCGGCGAATATCCTCGGCGGTAGTTGCGCCCGGGTGTGCCCGACGGAAGTGCTTTGCCAGCAAGCCTGCGTGCGCAACAACGACCATGAATGCGCACCGGTGCTGATCGGCCTGTTGCAGCGTTACGCCGTCGACAACGCACACTTCAGTGAACACCCCTTCACGCGTGCTGCATCAACCGGCAAGCGCATCGCCGTGGTTGGCGCCGGTCCGGCCGGTTTGGCCTGCGCTCACCGCAGTGCCATGCACGGTCATGATGTGGTGATTTTCGAGGCACGGGAAAAGGCTGGCGGCCTCAACGAATACGGGATCGCCAAGTACAAACTGGTGGACGACTACGCGCAGAAGGAGCTTGAATTCCTATTGGAAATCGGCGGCATCGAAATCCGCCACGGGCAAAAACTTGGAGAGAACCTGACCTTAAGCGAGCTGCATCAGCAATTCGATGCGGTGTTCCTCGGCCTGGGTCTGGCCGCCAGCAAACAGCTGGGGCTTGCTCATGAAGATGCACCCGGCCTGCTGGCCGCCACCGATTACATCCGCGAACTGCGTCAGGCCGATGACCTGACTCAACTCCCCCTCGCTGACCGTTGCATCGTTTTGGGCGCCGGCAACACCGCCATCGACATGGCGGTGCAAATGGCTCGCCTCGGGGCACGCGACGTCAACCTGGTGTACCGCCGCGGTGTCGAGGAAATGGGCGCCACCGACCACGAACAGGACATCGCCAAAGCCAATCAAGTGCGTTTGCTGACGTGGGCACAACCCGAAGAAGTCCTGCTCGATGCTCAAGGCCAAGTACGCGGCATGCGCTTCGCTCGGACCTGGTTAGTCGAAGGTCGCCTGCAAACCACCGGCGAAACTTTCGAACTGGCCGCTGATGCGATCTTCAAAGCCATCGGCCAGGCCTTCGACGCCAGCGCCCTCGCCGATCCGCTGGCCCGCGAGCTCAAGCGTCAAGGCGAGCGAATTCAGGTCGACGAAAACCTGCGCACCAGCATCCCCGGCGTGTACGCCGGCGGCGACTGCACCAGTCTCGATCAGGACCTCACCGTGCAGGCCGTGCAGCATGGTAAACGGGCCGCCGAGGCCATCAACGCCCAACTCATGCTCAACGTGGAGGCTGCGTAAATGGCCGATCTCTCGATTGTCTTCGCCGGCATCAAAGCCCCCAATCCGTTCTGGCTGGCCTCCGCGCCACCGACCGACAAGGCCTACAACGTGGTTCGCGCCTTCGAGGCCGGCTGGGGTGGCGTGGTCTGGAAAACCCTGGGTGAAGACCCGGCGGCGGTGAACGTGTCGTCGCGTTACTCGGCGCACTTCGGTGCCAACCGCGAAGTGGTGGGCTTCAACAACATCGAGCTGATCACCGACCGCTCGCTGGAGATCAACCTGCGGGAAATCACTCAGGTCAAAAAGGACTGGCCGGACCGTGCACTGATTGTGTCGCTGATGGTGCCCTGCGTCGAAGAATCCTGGAAATTCATCCTGCCGCTGGTGGAAGCCACCGGCGCCGATGGCATCGAGCTGAACTTCGGTTGCCCGCACGGTATGCCGGAGCGCGGCATGGGCGCGGCGGTCGGCCAGGTGCCGGAGTATGTCGAGCAGGTCACCCGTTGGTGCAAGACGTATTGCTCGCTGCCGGTGATCGTCAAGCTCACGCCGAACATCACCGACATTCGCGTCGCCGCCCGCGCGGCCCATCGCGGCGGTGCCGATGCGGTGTCGTTGATCAACACGATCAACTCGATCACCAGCGTCAACCTGGAGCGCATGGTCGCCAATCCCGCGGTGGGCAACCAAAGCACCCACGGCGGTTATTGCGGTTCGGCGGTGAAGCCGATTGCGCTGAACATGGTCGCCGAAATCGCCCGCGATCCACAGACACAAGGCCTGCCGATCTCCGGCATTGGCGGCATTGGCAGCTGGCGCGACGCGGCGGAATTCATTGCGCTGGGCAGCGGCTCGGTGCAGGTGTGCACGGCGGCGATGCTGCATGGCTTCCGGATTGTCGAGGAGATGAAGGACGGTTTATCACGCTGGATGGACAGTCAGGGCTACGCCAGCGTGTCAGAGTTTTCCGGGCGTGCGGTGGGCAATACCACGGACTGGAAGTACCTGGACATCAACTATCAGGTGATTGCCAAAATTGACCAGGAAGCCTGCATTGGCTGCGGTCGTTGCCACATTGCTTGCGAAGACACCTCGCACCAGGCGGTTGCCAGCCGTAAGCAGGCGGACGGGACGCACAAATATGAAGTGATTGATGATGAGTGCGTGGGGTGCAATCTGTGCCAGATCACGTGTCCGGTGCAGGATTGTATTGAGATGGTGCCGATGGAGACGGGCAAGCCGTTTCTGGATTGGAATCATGATCCGAGGAATCCGTATCATGTCGCTGTTTGATCGTTGAAGATCAGGGGATCGCAGCCTCGTTTCACTCGACAGCTCCTGCAAGGGATTGCGTAACCCTGTAGAAGCTGTCGAGTGAAACGAGGCTGCGAACTTTTGATTCAAGGCTCCAACCCAATCCCCCGCAAGATCACACTCGTCACCGTCTGCACCGCCCGCTCGAACTGCATGTCCGACAACGGCTGATGGTCATTCAGAATATTCACCTGATGATCAAAGTCAGCGTAGTGCTGGGTCGACGCCCAGATCATGTACAGCAGGCTCGAAGGTTCCACCGGCATGATGCGTTTGTCGTCCACCCACTGGCGAATTTTCGCTTCTTTCATCTTGGCCCAGTCGTACAGGCTGACGTCCAGTTTCTCACCCAGGGTCGGCGCACCATGGATGATTTCGTTGGCCCAGACTTTGGAGCCATAAGGCCGGCTGCGGGAGTGGTTCATCTTGGCGCGGATGTAGCTGCTGAGCACCACGCGCGGGTCGTCGAACATCTCGAAGCACAGGGCATCCTGTTTCCACACTTCCAGCAAACCCAACAGCACTGCGCTGTACAGCTCACTCTTGGTGCTGAAGTAGTAATGCAGGTTGGAGCGCGGCAGTTGCACCTCGGCGGCGATATCGGCCATGGCGGTGCCGCCGAAACCTTTTTCGGCGAAAACCTTTTCGGCCCCCAACAGAATTTTCTCGACGTTACTGCGACGAATCTCGATCTTGTGATTGCCCATGAGGGCTCCCTGACAACAGCGTTGCTCAAGACTAGCATCCGCTCTAGCTCGCGGCGACAATGGAAAACGAAACTTGGCTTTTGTGGGATCGACCGACACCGCGTGCCATTCGACTTTGTAAGCACCCGCTTTCGCCAGCCTGCTGCTGGCCACCCTCGCCCCGGTCGGCCACGGCGCCTGGCTCGGCGGCTTGATGTTGTTGGTGATGATCCTGCTGCAACCGGCAGAGCATTCAATCAAAGCGACCTTGCCACGCTTCAGCGGCGTTGGTTACGTATTGGTGGCGGGGTTGGTGATGACCGGTTTGATCAACGTGCGGGTACTCACCGGACAGCGATGCTGGGGACGGGCGCAGTGGCGGCCGTTTCATTGCTGGGCACCCTGCCGGCGATGGTCGCTGGCTGAGGCAGGTCTCAACCGCAAAGTCATCGTACAACTTCTGATTGACATTCCCCGTAGCACTTGCAAATAATCCGCCCCAGCGTTGTACGACGACGTATAACAAAAAATAAAAACAACAAGAAACACGGGAGCGTCACTGTGAGCAAGTTCGTCCGCAATTCCTCCGTCTGCACCCCTCGCCCAACCTTCGCACGCCGTCATGCCCTGAGCCTGATCGGTTGCAGCAGCCTGGCCCTCGCCCTGCCCATGACCTGTCATGCCGAAGGTTTCGTCGATGACGCCAAAGCCACGCTGAACCTGCGCAACTTCTACATCAACCGCAACTTCACGAACCCGGCCTACCCGCAGGGCAAGGCTGAAGAGTGGACCCAAAGCTTCATCCTCGATGCCAAATCCGGATTCACCCAGGGCCCCGTCGGTTTCGGCATGGATGTGCTGGGCCTGTACTCGGAAAAACTCGACGGAGGCAAAGGCACGCGCGGTACCTCGTTGCTGCCGATTCATGACGACGGTCGCCCGGCCGACAATTTCGGGCGCCTGGGTGTGGCGCTGAAAGGGAAGGTTTCGAAAACCGAATTGAAGGTCGGCGAATGGATGCCGGTGTTGCCGATCCTGCGTTCCGACGACGGCCGCTCCCTGCCGCAAACCTTCCGTGGCGGTCAGGTGACGTCCACCGAAATCAGCGGCCTGACGCTCTACGGCGGCCAGTTCCGCGCCAACAGCCCGCGTAACGATGCGAGCATGGAAGACATGTTCATGAACGGCAAATCGGCTGCCTTCACCTCGGACCGTTTCAACTTTGGCGGCGGTGAATATGCGTTCAACGAGAAGCGCACCCAGGTCGGCGTCTGGTACGCGCAACTCAGCGACATTTATCAGCAGCAGTATTTCAACCTGAGCCACAGCCAGCCCATCGGCGACTGGACCCTCGGCGCCAACCTTGGCTACTTCATCGGCAAGGAAGACGGCAGCGCCCTGGCCGGCGACCTCGACAACAAAACCGCGTTCGCCATGCTCTCGGCCAAATACGGCGGCAGCACCTTCTTTGTCGGCCTGCAAAAACTCACCGGCGACGATGTCTGGATGCGGGTCAACGGCACCAGCGGTGGCACCCTGGCCAACGACAGCTACAACTCCAGCTACGACAACGCCCAGGAGAGGTCCTGGCAGCTGCGCCACGACTACAATTTTGTGGCGCTCGGCATTCCCGGCCTGACGATGATGAACCGCTACATCAGCGGCGATAACGTGCACACAGGCACCATCACCGACGGCAAGGAATGGGGCCGCGAGTCAGAACTGGCTTACACCGTGCAGAGCGGCGCGCTGAAGAATCTCAACGTCAAATGGCGTAACGCGAGCATTCGCAAGGACTTCAGTACCAACGAATTCGATGAAAACCGCATTATCATCAACTACCCGATCTCGTTGCTGTAAGCCGAGGGGCGGGGGGATCAACGCGAGCCCTGTGGGAGCGAGCTTGCTCGCTCCCACAAAGTGCTTCGCAGTGTCAACGGATGCAGGGATGACCCTCCGTCAATTTCAACCGATGACGCGTTGACAACGACCTGAGACCCTAACGATACTTCGGTCTAGTCGTACGACAACCTACAAAAAATTCAATAACAATGACTGCTTGTTCAGGGACTTCCATGACCATCACTACTCAAGCCCGCGCCCCATTCAATCGTCTACTCCTGACCGGTGCCGCCGGTGGCCTCGGCAAAGTCCTGCGCGAAAGCCTGCGGCCCTACGCCAATGTGATTCGCCTGTCGGACATCGCTGACATCACCCCGGCCATCGATGACCGTGAAGAAGTCGTGCCCTGCGACCTGGCAGACAAGCAAGCAGTCCATCAGCTGGTTGAAGGCGTGGACGCGATCCTGCACTTTGGTGGCGTATCGACGGAGCACTCGTTCGAAGAGATCCTCGGCGCCAACATCTGCGGCGTGTTCCACATCTATGAAGCCGCTCGCCGCCAGGGTGTGAAGCGGGTGATTTTTGCCAGTTCCAACCACGTGATCGGCTTCTATAAGCAGGACGAAGTCATCGACGCCCACTCCCCTCGCCGCCCGGACAGCTACTACGGCTTGTCCAAGTCCTATGGCGAAGACATGGCCACTTTCTACTTCGATCGCTATGGCATCGAGACCGTCAGCATCCGCATCGGCTCTTCATTCCCGGAACCGCAAAGTCGCCGGATGATGAGTACCTGGCTGAGCTTCGGCGACCTGACTCAATTGATCGAGCGTGCCCTGTACGCCCCGAACGTCGGCCACACCGTGGTCTACGGCGCGTCCGACAACAAAAAGGTCTGGTGGGATAACCGCTACGCCACCGCTCTGGGTTATGTACCCAGAGACACGTCTGAAGTATTCCGCGACAAGGTCGAAGCCCAGCCGATGCCTGCTGCAGATGACCCGGCGATGGTTTACCAGGGTGGCGCGTTCGTCGCGGCCGGTCCGTTTGGCGACTGAGTCAGCGCTTCTCACTTGATCCCCACAACAAAAACCAAGGGAAATGAGTTGCCATGCAAGCCGAACTGATTGTCGATGCCCGTAACGCGGTGGGTGAAAGCCCGGTCTGGGTCGCCGAGGAAAACGCCCTCTACTGGGTGGATATTCCCGTCGGAGGCCTGCAACGCTGGAGCGCCGCAACCGGCCATGTCGAGTCCTGGACCGCACCGGAAATGCTCGCCTGCATCGCCCGTCACCGTGACGGCAGTTGGGTCGCCGGCACGGAAAGCGGATTCTTCCGCCTCCAGCCGCACAACGACGGCAGCCTCGACAGCGAACTGCTCGCCCACGTCGATCATGCCCGCACGGATATGCGCTTGAACGATGGTCGCTGCGACCGCCAAGGCCGCTTCTGGGCTGGCAGCATGGTCTTGAACATGGGGGCCAACGCCGCCGACGGCACGCTCTATCGCTACAGCGCCGGGCAACGCGGGCCGCTCGATGCGCAGCTTTCTGGATTCATCGTCCCCAACGGTCTGGGTTTCAGCCCGGACGGCCGCACGATGTACTTGTCTGACTCTCACCCATTGTCCCAGCAGATCTGGGCCTTCGATTACGACATCGACAGCGGCACACCGTCAAACCGGCGGCTGTTCGTCGACATGAACCCACTCCCCGGTCGCCCCGATGGCGCCGCCGTCGATGCCGAAGGCTGCTACTGGATTTGCGCCAACGACGCCGGGCTGATTCACCGTTTCACCCCCGACGGGCGCCTCGATTGCTCACTGACCGTTCCGGTGAAAAAACCGACCATGTGCGCCTTCGGTGGCAGTCGACTGGACACATTGTTCGTGACCTCGATCCGCCCCGGTGACGACCAGGACCCGCAGTCCTTGGCCGGCGGTGTGTTCGCCCTCGATCCCGGCGTCAAAGGTTTACCTGAAACCCTTTTCAACAACTGACCAAAACCGCTCCTGTTGCACCGCAGTGCCTTGAATACAAAAAAAATAACAACACTGGAGACAACCTCATGGACTTCAAACGCACCTTGCTCGCCGCTGCACTTCCCTTGGCCTTCACCCTCAGCAGTGCCGCTCAAGCGCTGGAAGTGAAATACGCCGATATCCATCCGGCCGGTTATCCGACCGTGGTGGCAGAAGAACAACTGGGCAAGACCCTGGTGGCCGACAGTAACGGCGCACTGACCTTCAAAATGTTTGCTGGTGGCGTGCTCGGCTCGGAAAAAGAAGTGATCGAACAGATGCAGGTTGGCGCCATCCAGATGGCTCGCGTCAGTCTCGGCATCGTCGGCCCCGTGGTACCAGACGTTAACGTGTTCAACATGCCGTTCGTGTTCCGTGACCAGGCACACATGCGCAAAGTCATCGACGGCGACGTCGGCGACGCGATCCTCGACAAAATCACCAACTCCGAATTCGGACTGGTGGCTCTGGCCTGGATGGACGGTGGCACACGCAACATTTACACCAAAAAACCGGTGCGCAAACTTGAGGACCTCAAGGGCATGAAAATCCGCGTGCAGGGCAACCCGATGTTCATCGAAACCATTAATGCCATGGGAGGCAACGGCATTGCGATGGATACGGGCGAGATCTTCAGCGCCTTACAGACCGGGGTGATCGACGGCGCGGAAAACAACCCGCCGACCCTGCTCGAACACAACCACTATCAGAACGCCAAGTTTTACAGCCTGACCGGCCACTTGATACTGCCTGAGCCGATCGTGATGTCGAAAATCACTTGGGAAAAACTCACCCCCGAGCAGCAAGTCCTGGTGAAGAAAACCGCCAAAGCCGCACAGGCACAAGAACGTATCCTCTGGGACGCAAAATCGGCCAGCAGTGAAGAAAAACTCAAGGCGGCCGGCGTCGAGTTCATCACCGTCGACAAGAAACCTTTCTATGAGGCCACTGCCTCGATTCGCGAAAAATACGGCGCACCTTATGCCGACCTGATCAAGCGTATCGAAGCCGTTCAGTAACCCTCCCCGCACTCATGACAGGCCCGGCGCCGCTGACGTAGGTGTATGTCAGCGCGCGCCCGGTTACGGTGAAACCCGATGAAGAATTCACTGCTGCGCATCAACGACAAACTCTACATGGCCTGTATCTGGGTCGCCGGGCTCTCCGTTCTGGCAATTGCACTCATCATTCCCTGGGGCGTTTTCGCCCGTTATGTCCTCGGTACCGGCTCAAGCTGGCCGGAGCCCACAGCAATTTTGCTGATGATGGTTTTCACCTTCATTGGCGCGGCCGCCAGTTATCGCGCCGGCGCGCACATGGCAGTGGCCATGCTCACCGACCGTATGCCGCCTGAAGTACGCCAGGCCATGAGTATTGTTTCCCAATTGTTGATGGCGACCATTTGCCTGTTCATGGCGATCTGGGGCACCAAGCTGTGCATGTCCACCTGGAACCAGTTCATGAGCGCCCTGCCGACATTGCGCGTTGGCATCACGTACATGCCGATTCCGATTGGCGGCGTACTGACGCTGATTTTTGTGCTGGAAAAACTCTTGCTCGGTGACCAGAGCAACCGTCGGGTCGTGCGTTTCGACCTGGTTGAAGAAAGTGAAGGTGCCGCCTAAATGGACGCTCTGATTCTGCTGGGCAGCTTTATCGCCTTGATTCTGGTCGGCATGCCGGTCGCTTATGCACTGGGTCTCTCCGCCCTGATCGGTGCGTGGTGGATCGATATTCCGTTCCAGGCGCTGATGATTCAGGTCGCGGGCGGCGTGAACAAATTTTCCCTCCTGGCGATTCCGTTCTTCGTATTGGCGGGCGCAATCATGGCCGAGGGGGGCATGTCTCGCCGGTTGGTGGCGTTTGCCGGTGTGCTCGTCGGCTTCGTGCGCGGCGGCTTGTCGCTGGTCAACATCATGGCTTCGACGTTTTTCGGCGCAATCTCTGGCTCCTCGGTGGCGGACACCGCCTCGGTGGGTTCAGTGTTGATTCCGGAAATGGAACGCCGTGGCTATCCACGGGAATTCGCCACCGCCGTGACCGTCAGCGGCTCGGTGCAAGCCCTGCTGACCCCGCCAAGCCACAACTCGGTGCTCTACTCGTTGGCCGCAGGCGGTACGGTGTCGATTGCCTCGCTGTTCATGGCCGGCATCGTGCCGGGCCTGTTGATGAGCGCGTGCCTGATGGTGCTGTGCCTGATATTCGCGAAAAAGCGCAACTACCCCAAGGGCAAAGTCATTCCGCTGCGCGAGGCGCTAAAAATCGCCGGTGAAGCGATGTGGGGCCTGATGGCGATGGTCATCATTCTGGGCGGGATTCTCTCGGGTATATTCACCGCCACTGAATCGGCGGCGATTGCGGTGCTCTGGTCGTTCTTCGTGACCATGTTCATCTACCGTGACTACAAGTGGAGCGAGTTGCCGAAACTGATGCACCGTACCGTGCGGACGATTTCGATCGTAATGATCCTGATCGGTTTCGCCGCGAGCTTCGGCTACATCATGACGCTGATGCAGATCCCGGCGAAAATCACCACGATGTTCCTGACCCTGTCAGACAACCGTTACGTGATCCTGATGTGCATCAACGTCATGCTGCTGTTGCTTGGCACCGTGATGGACATGGCGCCGTTGATCCTGATCCTGACGCCGATCCTGATGCCGGTGATCCTGGGCATCGGCGTGGACCCGGTGCAGTTCGGCATGATCATGCTGGTGAACCTGGGGATCGGATTAATCACGCCGCCGGTGGGCGCGGTACTTTTTGTGGGGTCTGCCGTGGGCAAAGTCAGTATCGAGAAAACCGTGAAAGCCTTGCTGCCGTTTTACGCGGTGTTGTTCCTGGTGCTGTTGGGTGTGACCTACATTCCAGCACTGTCGCTGTGGTTGCCGCATTTGGTGTTGTGACAACAGCCGGAACGATAACGCATAACCTGTAGGAGCCAGGCTTGCCGGCGAAGGCGTACTGACCGACGCCTTCGCCAGCAAGCCGTGCTCCTACATAGGGCATCCCCCTTATTCATCGATATTGCGGATCAACATGACACCCACACTCCTCGAACTCGAAGACGAATTCACCCACCTCACCCTCGCCCCGCAACTCGGTGGCAGCATCGTCAACTGGAGCGTGCGCGGCACGGGGCTGCCGCTGTTGCGCCACAGTGACGCTCACGCGCTGAACACCGGCCTGCCCGGCAAGCTCGGCTGTTTTCCCTTGGCTCCGTGGTCAAATCGCATTGCCGAAGGGGGTTTCGACTGCCCCGAGGGATGGCTGGCCCTGACACCCAACAGCCTCACCGATCCCCTGCCGATTCACGGCAGCGCCTGGCAACAGCCGTGGCAGGTGGTTTCGCAGACACGCGATGAAGTCATCCTGCAACTCGACAGCACCACGCCCTTCGCTTACCGCGCCCGGCAACGATTCCACCTGAGCGACGGCAAGTTGAGCATTGACCTTAAGGTCACCCATCTGGCGGAACGCGCTGCCTGGCATGGGCTCGGCTTGCATCCTTACTTTCCGCGTACCACGGGCACCCAGTTGCAGGCGCAAGCCCGGCACGTCTGGTTGTGTGACGGGACGAAACTGCCGACACACCTCAGCGCGTTGCCGGCCGAATGGGATTTCCAGTCGCTCAAGGCGCTGCCCGACACATTGTGTCGACAACGGTTTCTGCGAATGGGACGGCCACTGCCTGATCCGCCAGCCAGCGCTGGGCTATGAGTTGGAATGCCGCGCCACCGGCAGCGATTACTTCCTGCTCTACTGCCCGGTGGGCCTGGATTTTTTCTGTATCGAACCGGTGAGCCACCCGGTCAACGCGCATCACCTGCCCGGTCGACCGGGGTTGCGATTGCTGGAGCAAGGCGAGTCAGCCGAGCTCGGTTTCAGCCTGCACTATCGCTACCCCAGCAACTGACTCAGCACCGCACGCAACTTGCCGGGTTTCACCGGTTTGTTCAGCAGCGGTGCATCGAGTCTCTGCAATGAGCGCCGACACTGGTCCGTGCGGTCTGCGGTGATGATGACCGCCGGAATCACCTGGCGGTAATGCTCACGCAAATGCCTGACCACATCACAACCCACCACCCCGTGATCGAGGTGGTAGTCCGCCAGAATCAGTTCCGGCGGCCGCCCCTCCAAGGCTGCCAGTGCGGAAAATTCATCAGTGGCCGTGACCACCTCGCAGCCCCACTGCCCAAGCAGCGCGCTCATGCTTTCGAGGATGCTCACTTCGTTGTCCAGCACCAGCAAACGTCGGCCCGGCAATGGATTGCCGTTGCCTGGTTGTGGTGCCGCCAGACTGATCGGCAGCGGAATTTCATGGGAAATCGGCACGTCGATGCTGAACATCGAACCGCGCCCCGGCAACGAATGAACCCCGACTTTATAGCCGAGGATCTTGGCAATCCGTTCAACGATGGCCAGCCCCAGGCCCACACCCTTGCGGTCGGCGGCGCGTCCGACGTCCAGTTGGTTGAACTCGAGGAAGATCGAATCCAGTCGGTCCGCCGCGATCCCGCGCCCGGTGTCCCAGACTTCCAGGCGCAGCATTTCACCCCGGCGTCTGGCACCCAGCAGGATGCTGCCCTCGTCGGTGTAGCGGCAGGCGTTGCTGAGGAAGTTGCGCAGAATCCGCGTCATCAGGCGCAAGTCAGTGCTGATGGCGTAATCGCCCATGTGCACCCGCAGGTTCAACCCTGCGGCTTCGGCCACTGACTGGAACTCCGACACCAATGGCGCGAGCAATTCGTCGAGACGGTACAGCGCAATATCCGGTTTCACCGCTGCCTGATCGAGCCGGGAAATATCCAGCAAATCGGTGAGCAAATCTTCCGCCCCTTCCAGCGCCTGGTGAGTCCGCTCAACTAGCACCTGTTCGACGTCGGGTAGCTTGCGTTCGCGCAGTGTCGAGATCAGCAAACGCGCGGCATTGAGCGGTTGCAGCAGGTCATGACTGGCGGCGGCGAGGTATTTGTCCTTGCTGCGATTGGCGTCCTCGGCGGCGTCCCGGGCATCGCGCAAGTCCTGGGCGATCTGCTTACGCTGGGTGATCTGCTGTTGCAGGTTGCGGTTGGCTTCCAGCAACTCGTCGGTGCGCGCGGTGACGCGCTGTTCCAGTTCGTCGTTGAGTTGCTGCAGGCGCTGCTGGGCGAGTTTGCGTTCGGTGATGTCGGCGACAAAGCCTTCCACCAGCCCTTCCTGATCGGGCTTGAGCAACAGGTTCATCAGCACGTCGAGGCTGCTGCCATCCTTGCGCCGCAATTGGGTTTCGTAACCGAGCAGGCTGCGCTCGCGCTTGAGCATTTCACCGATGTTTTCCAGTTCTTGAGCGCCGCCGACAAACAGGTTGCTCGCCAGATCCGCCAGCGAAAACAGCACCTCCTGAGGGTCCTGATAACCGAGCATCCGCGCCAGTGCCGGGTTGGCGGCACGCATGCCTTCCAGGAGGCTTGCCTGGAAGATCCCGTGGACCGCGTTTTCGAACAGCCATTTATAGCGATTGCGCTCGGCTTCCAGCTCGTCGAGGCGCGCGGCCAGTTCCGGGTAATGACTCTTGCGCGCCGAGTGACTGCCTAATCCCAGTAACCCCGCCAGCGCCCGTTGCTGTTCGTCAGAGGGCTTCGCCATAGACGACCTCGACATCACGCTGACTGGACTCGCGCGGGTTGGTCAAGATGCACGGGTCGTGCATGGCGTGTTGCGACAGGAACGGGATGTCCGCGGTGCTGACCCCGTGCAATCCCAGGGTTTCGTGGAAGCCGATCGCATGTTTCAGAGCGATCAGATGTTCGACCAGACGCCCGCAAATCTGCCGGTGATTCAAGCCACGGCAATCGATGCCAAAGGTCTCGGCGATCACCTTGAAGCGTTCCGGTGCCGAGTTGTAGTTGAACGCCACCACGTGTTCCACCAACACCGCGTTGCACAGCCCATGAGGCAAGTCGAGAAAGCCACCGAGGCTGTGGGACATGGCGTGCACCGCGCCGAGGATCGCGTTGGAGAACGCCAGCCCGGCCTGCATGCTGCCGAGCATGATTTTCTCGCGCAAGGCGATGTCGTTCGGGTTGGCGATCATCTGCACCAGGTTACCGTTGATCAGGCGCATCGCCTCCAGCGCATGGGGATCGGTCAACGGCCCGTGGCCAGTGGACACAAACGCTTCGATGGCATGCACCAACGCATCGATGCCGGTACAGGCCGACAGGAACGGGTCCATGCTCAACGTGGTTTCCGGGTCGATCAGCGACACGTCCGGGACCACCGCCTTACTGACGATGGAGAACTTCATGCGTTCTTGCTGGTTGGAGATGATCACGAATTGCGAGACATCGGCCGACGTCCCGGCGGTGGTCGGAATCAGTATCAGCGGCGGGCTGGGGACACGGATGGTGTCCACGCCTTCGAATTCGAGGATGCTGCGTCCATGGGCGACGACAATGCCGATGCCTTTGCCGCAATCCATCGGGCTGCCGCCACCGACGGCCACGATCACATCGCAATGATTTTCCCGGTACAAATCGGCGCCGAGCATCACTTCTTCGACCCGAGGATTGGGCGAGACCGCGCTATACAAGAAATACTCGATACCTTGGGCTTGCAGGCTGGCCTCGACATCAGCGACCCAACCGGCCGCAATCACACCGGGATCGCTGACCAGCAGCACCTTGCGGGCGCCAAAGGTTTTGGCGCAATTGCCGACGTTGTGCCGGCAGCCGGCACCAAAGATGATTTCAGGCGAAACGAATTTACGCAGCTGGCTGAGACTCTGGCTCATTGGAAAGCCTGTTTTTATTGTTTTGGAAGGTAATGTCCACACTAAAGCATCCGGCTGTGAATGCAATCAGACCAATGGGTAGCCCCGGGCTCACCCTCGGTAGATCAGTCGCGAAGCCTTCTCGTTACGCAACGTCAGGTGTTCCATGCCCAGCCCCGGTGCGTCGGCTTCCTCGCGAGCCTTGAGGATCAAGCCGTGGTGCGGTGACTTGCTGCACACCGGGTCCGCATTGGCCGCGTCACCGGTCAGCATGAATGCCTGGCAGCGGCAGCCGCCCAGGTCCTTGTGCTTTTCATCGCAGGTGCGGCACGGCTCCTTCATCCAGTCATCACCGCGAAAGCGATTGAAACCGAAAGAATCCGTCCAGATGTGCTCGATGCTGTGCTCGCGCACGTTGGGAAACTGCACAGGCAATTGTCTGGCACTGTGGCAAGGCAACGCGGTGCCGTCCGGGGTGATGTCGAGAAACAGATTGGCCCAGCCGTTCATGCAGGTCTTGGGACGCTCTTCGTAGTAATCCGGGGTGACGAAGATCAGCTTGCACGGGTGGCCCTGCGCTTCAAGACGCTCGCGATATGAGTGGGTGATGCGCTCGGCACGCTGCAATTGTTCGCGCGTGGGTAACAGGCCGACACGGTTGAGCTCGGCCCAGCCGTAGAACTGGCACGTCGCCAATTCGACGAAATCCGCTTCCAGCTCCAGGCACAAGTCGATGATCTGTGCGATGTGGTCGATGTTGTGCCGATGGGTGACGAAGTTCAGCACCATCGGGTAGCCCTGGGCCTTTACTGCGCGGGCCATGGCCAGTTTCTGGGCGAAGGCCTTGCGCGAACCGGCGAGCATGTTGTTCACCGCTTCGTCGGCGGCCTGGAAGCTGATCTGAATGTGGTCCAGCCCCGCGACCTTGAAATCGCGCACTTTCTGCTCGGTCAGACCGATGCCCGAGGTGATCAGGTTGGTGTAGTAACCCATGTCCCGGGCGGCCTTGATCAGTTCGGCCAGGTCCTGTCTTACCAACGGCTCACCGCCGGAAAAGCCCAGTTGCGCGGCGCCCATCTCCCGGGCCTCGCGGAACACCCGGATCCACTCTTCGGTGCTCAATTCCTCACCCTGCTGGGCGAAGTCCAGCGGGTTGGAGCAATACGGGCATTGCAGCGGGCAACGGTAGGTCAGCTCCGCCAACAGCCACAACGGCGGGCCCGGACGCGAGTCACTCGATCCAGAATTGAGCATGGGCCACCTCCAGAAACGCCAGCACATCTTCGTCGATCCCCGGTACACCGGGGAAACTCTCAGACAGTCGATCAATGATCGCCGCAACGCTGCGCTGGCCGTCCACCAGATCGAGGATCTGCCCGGCACTGGTGTTGAGTTTGATCATGCCTTCGGGGTACAGCAGCACGTGACAGTCCTGACGAGGTTCCCATTGCAGGCGAAAACCCTGACGCAGCGACGGTGATTGCTCGCGGTTGATCAGGCTCACAGGGCAATCCCCCGGTGCCAGACGTTCTCGGTGGTGACGGTGTGATACGGCGGGCGCTCCAGCTCGTAGGCCATGCTCATGGCGTCGAGCATGCTCCACAGCACGTCGAGCTTGAATTGCAGGATTTCCAGCATGCGTTGCTGGCCTTCGACCGTGACGTAATGCGCGAGGGTGATGCGCAAACCATGCTCGACATCCCGTCGCGCCTGACTCAGGCGATTACGGAAATAGTCGTAACCGCCGACGTCGATCCAAGGGTAATGGGTTGGCCAGGCATCGAGTCGGGATTGGTGGATCTGTGGCGCAAATAGCTCGGTCAGCGAACTGCTGGCGGCTTCCTGCCAACAGGCACGACGGGCGAAATTGACGTAGGCGTCCACGGCGAAACGGACACCGGGCAGCACCAATTCCTGTGAAAGGATTTGCTCGCGATCCAGCCCCACCGCTTCGCCCAGCCGCAGCCAGGCTTCGATCCCGCCTTCGCTGCCGGGCACGCCGTCGTGATCGAGGATTCGTTGCAGCCATTCCCGGCGCACGTCGCGGTCCGGGCAGTTGGCGAGAATCGCCGCGTCCTTCAGGGGGATGTTGACCTGGTAATAGAAGCGATTGGCGACCCAGCCCTGAATCTGCTCGCGGGTTGATCGGCCGGCGTACATGGCTTGGTGGAATGGATGGTGGATGTGGTAATAGGCGCCTTTGGCGCGCAGGGCCGCTTCGAATTCGGCGGGGGACATCAGTGTGTCGTTCATTGCGGTTCTCCTGGAAGCACTGCGGTGTCTGTTCTGGCCTCTTCGCGAGCAAGCCCGCTCCCACATTGGTTCTCTGTTGTTCACACATTTTGTGTCCAGTGGAGATCCCCTGTGGGAGCGGGCTTGCTCGCGAAGGGGCCCTCCGCTACAACTCAATACTCATGCCGTCAAACGCCACTTCAATCCCGCGCCGCTCCAGCAGGGCCCGCTCGGCCGAGTCTTCATTGAGGATCGGGTTGGTGTTGTTGATGTGGATCAGCACCTTGCGCTGGCGGGTGAAGCCTTCAAGGATTTCGAGCATGCCGCCAGGGCCGCTTTGCGAGAGGTGACCCATTTCACTGCCCAGGTTCTGGCCGACTTCGCAGACTCGCATCTCGTCGTCGCGCCACAAGGTGCCGTCCAGCAACAGGCAATCGGCGCGTTGCATCCAGCTCAAAACCTCATCGTCGACCTGTCCCAGGCCCGGCGCGTAGAACAGCGAAGCACCGCTGCGCCGGTCTTCGATAAACAAGCCGATGGTGTCGCCCGGCTGCGGATTGCCGCGATTGGGCGAATACGGCGGTGCGTTGCTGACCAAGGGGATCGCGCGAAATCGCAGGTGTGCGCAAGCGGTGATGCTGAACGGCTCGCGGTCGAGCCCGACCGGTTGCCACTGCAACCCGCCGTTCCAGTGTTTGAGCATGGTGAACAACGGGAAGCCGCTGCTCAGGTCTTCATGGACGCGTTCGGTGCACCAGACCTGATGCGGGCAACCTTCGCGCAGGCTCAACAGGCCGGTGCAGTGGTCGATCTGGCTGTCCAGCAGGACGATGCCAGCGATCGCGGTATCACGCACCCGGCGCGCCGGTTGCAGCGGCGCGAAACTCTCGAGTTGCGCACGAATGTCCGGTGAAGCATTGCACAGCACCCAATCAACACCGTTGTCGCTCAGGGCAATCGAGGACTGGGTACGCCGTTGGGCCCGCAGGCTGCCATTGCGCATCGCGGCGCACTGGCGGCAGTTGCAATTCCATTGCGGAAAACCACCGCCAGCGGCGGATCCGAGAACGCGAATGTGCATGGGCAATGCTCCAGAAGGCAGGCCCGGCCAACGCAACAGCTGGCCGGGTGAACAATCAGCGGTTGGCGAAATACATCGTCACTTCGAAGCCAATGCGCAGGTCGGTAAACGCGGGTTTAGTCCACATGGGTCAATCCTCTTCTTATGCCGGACGATTCCGGTAAAGCCATTAATGCACGGGGGGCCAGGCACCCGAATGCTACTTTCGAACGAGTTGGCGGCGTGCATTGGTAGGGGGTGTTGCGCGGTTTTCAAACTCTCACTAGGCCAATGTGGGAGCGGGCTTGCTCGCGAAAGCGGTCTGTCAGTCACATCAATATTGGATGTGCCGCCGCCTTCGCGAGCAAGCCCGCTCCCACAGGGGGGGTTGTGTGGTGCCTGCCAGGTTAGAAGAACCCCATCGGATTGATGTCGTAGCTCACCAGCAGGTTTTTGGTCTGCTGATAATGGTCGAGCATCATCTTGTGGTTTTCACGGCCGACACCGGACTTCTTGTAGCCACCGAACGCGGCGTGGGCCGGGTACAGGTGATAGCAGTTGGTCCAGACACGCCCGGCCTTGATCGCCCGGCCCATGCGGTAGGCGCGGTTGATGTCGCGGGTCCACAGACCGGCGCCGAGGCCGAACTCGCTGTCGTTGGCAATCGCCAGGGCTTCGGCTTCGTCCTTGAAGGTGGTGATACCTACCACCGGGCCGAAGATTTCTTCCTGGAACACGCGCATTTTGTTGTGGCCCTTGAGCAGGGTCGGCTGGATGTAATAACCCGTCGACAAATCGCCCTCAAGACGCTCGGCCGCGCCGCCAGTGAGCAGCTCAGCGCCCTCCTCCTGAGCGATTTTCAGGTACGAGAGAATCTTGTCGTATTGCTGCTCGGACGCCTGGGCGCCGACCATGGTTTCGGTGTCCAGCGGGTTGCCGCGTTTGATCTTGACGATCTTCTTCATCACCACTTTCATGAAGTCGTCGTAGATCGACTCCTGCACCAGCGCTCGCGATGGACAGGTGCAGACTTCGCCCTGGTTGAAGAACGCCAGCACCAGGCCTTCGGCGGCCTTCTCGATGAACTGCGGCTCGGCTTGCATGATGTCTTCGAAGAAGATGTTCGGCGACTTGCCGCCCAGTTCGACAGTGCTCGGAATGATGTTCTCGGCCGCGCATTTCATGATGTGCGCGCCAATCGGGGTGGAACCGGTGAAGGCGATCTTGGCGATACGCTTGCTGGTCGCCAGCGCCTCACCCGCTTCGCGACCGAAGCCCTGAACGATGTTCAGCACACCGGCCGGCAACAAATCGGCGATCAACTCGGCGAAGACCATGATTGACAGCGGCGTCTGCTCGGCAGGTTTGAGTACCACGCAGTTACCGGCGGCCAGAGCCGGTGCGAGCTTCCAGGCGGCCATCAGCAGCGGGAAGTTCCACGGAATGATCTGTCCGACCACGCCCAGCGGCTCGTGGAAGTGGTAGGCGGTGGTCAGCTCATTGATCTCGGCGGCACCGCCCTCTTGAGCGCGGATGCAACCGGCGAAGTAACGGAAATGGTCGGCGGCCAGCGGCACGTCGGCATTCAGGGTTTCGCGCACAGCTTTGCCGTTGTCCCAGGTTTCGGTGACGGCGAGGATTTCCAGGTTCTGCTCAATGCGGTCTGCGATTTTCAGCAGCACCAGGGAGCGGTCCTGCGCCGAGGTTTTGCCCCAGGCATCAGCCGCGGCATGCGCTGCGTCGAGGGCTTTTTCGATGTCGGCGGCGCTAGAGCGAGGGAATTCGGCGATCACTTCACCGGTGACCGGCGAAGAGTTGGTGAAGTACTCACCATTGACCGGGGCGACGAACTCGCCGCCGATGAAATTGCCGTAGCGCGGTTTAAACGTAACGACGGCGCCAGGTGTACCAGGTTGTGCGTAGATCATGGTGGGCCTCTGTCTGGGTCGATGCCTGTCGGGCAAACAAGCGATGAACCGATAGTAGAGAGCCCCACGCGTCAGACGAATGCGCCGTTGGCAGGAGGACTCTCGTTATTTGGTAGTAGATTCGCGCACATCAAATGTGGGAGCGGGCTTGCTCGCGAAAGCGAACTGTCAGTCAACTCATGTGTTGAATGTGACGCCGCCTTCGCGAGCAAGCCCGCTCCCACAGGGGTTATGCGGTGGGTTCAGAGTTAATGTTTGGCGACCAGGTCTTTCGGCAACTTGAACGTCCAAAGCATGCCGCCCTGGTTGAAGTCCTTGATGCGCTTGGCCACTTCGCCGCCCCACAGAGGAACAGCACCGCCCCAACCGGACAGCACCGAGACGTACTGTTCGCCGTCCATTTCCCAGGTCACAGGCGAGCCGAGTACGCCGGAGCCGGTCTGGAATTCCCAGACTTTCTCGCCGGTCTTGGCATTGAACGCCTGCAGGAAACCTTCCGGCGTGCCGGTGAACACCAGGTTGCCTTTGGTGGTCAGCACTCCGCCCCACAGCGGCGCGTAGTTCTTGTGGCGCCAGACTTCCTTGCCGGTTTTCGGGTCAATGGCGCGCAGTACGCCGATGTAGTCTTCATTCAATGGCTTGATGGTGAAACCGGCACCGAGGAACGCCGCGCCTTTCTTGTAGGCGATGCCTTCGTTCCAGATGTCCATGCCCCATTCGTTGGACGGCACGTAGAACAGCCCGGTGTCCTTGTTGTAGGCCATCGGCATCCAGTTTTTCGCGCCGAGGAACGCTGGTGCTACGAATACCGAACTGCCTTTGGCTTCCGTGCCCGGTGCGCCTGGACGGCTGGCTTCGTTGTAGATCGGCCGGCCCTCTTTATCCAGGCCGGTGGCCCAGGTGATTTTGTCCACGAACGGGAAGCCGCGAATGAATTTGCCGTTGGTGCGGTCCAGCACATAGAAGAAACCGTTACGGTCAGCGGTCGCGGCAGCTTTAATCTCTTTGCCGCCTTCGGTGTAGTTGAACGAGACCAGCTCGTTCACACCGTCATAGTCCCAGCCATCGTGAGGCGTGCTCTGGAAGTGCCACTTGATGGTGCCGTCGTCCGGGTTGAGCGCCAGTCGCGACGACGAGTAGAGGTTGTCGCCAGGACGCAGGTGCGAGTTCCACGGCGCCGGGTTGCCGGTGCCGAACAGCAGCAGATTGGTTTCAGGGTCGTAGTAGCCGCCAAGCCAAGGCGCCGCGCCACCGGTTTTCCAGAGATCGCCGGGCCAGGTCTTGCCCGCTTCACCGCCGGAGATGCCGTTCTCCACCGCTTTGCCGTCCTTGTAGACATAACCCATGTGGCCTTCGACGGTGGGCCGGGTCCACAGCAGGTCGCCGTTTTTCGGATCATAGGCTTCGATCTTGCCGACCACCCCGAACTCGCCACCGGCGACACCGGTGATCAGTTTGCCGTTGATCACCAACGGCGCGGCGCTGATCGAATAGCCTTCCTTGTGGTCGGCGACTTTCTTGCTCCAGACGACCTTTCCGGTGTCTTTGTTCAGCGCCACGAGCTTGGCGTCGAGGGTGCCGAAAATCACCAGGTCGCCGTACAGCGCGACACCACGGTTGATCACGTCGCAGCAAGGACGGATGTCATCGGGCAGGCGCGCATCGTATTGCCAGAGCTTCTTGCCGGTGCGCGCATCCACCGCAAACACCCGCGAGTAGGAACCGGTCATGTACATCACGCCGTCCTTGATCATCGGCTGTGCTTGCTGACCGCGTTGTTTTTCACCGCCGAAGGAGAACGCCCAGACCGGCCGCAAGTCCTTCACGTTGTTGACGTTGAGCGTGTCCAGCGGGCTGTAGCGTTGACCCTGGACGCCCAGACCGTTGGTGACGATCTGCTCCGGGTTCTTGGGATCCTGGAGGATGTCTTGATCGGTGACGCCGGCCAGCGCGGTGCCGGATAACAGCATGGCACTGAGCAGCACGCTCAAGACGAAGGGTTGGCGACGTGCGGGTTGGGTCATGACGGCTACCTCTGCAGTTTTTGTTATACCCGGGAAATTTTCCCGGTCTGGTGCAGATTCTTGGGCGCCGCCGCCCTTGGAACAATTGCCCGCAGTGCTGAGATTGCTAGTTCCTTAGTACCGGGTCGGAGGAGATGAACACCGAATTTCATGATCGACACTGACCCCATGTGGGAGCGGGCTTGCTCGCGAAGGCGGTGTGTCAGTTGACATTGATGTTGCCTGACACGCCGCCTTCGCGAGCAAGCCCGCTCCCACATGGGTTCTCTGCGTGTCACTTTCCTGCGGCGGAATCGACTCGGGTCATTTGGCCGCGCTCGTAACGCGGGTACAAATGGCTGACGCTGCGGATCAGCTCGTAACGGCTCAGAGTGATCCCGGCAAACCGTTCGGGAATGGGGCTGCGGATCATCTCGGCCATATCACTGCCATTGGCGGCGCCATCGCGCATCAACTGGTCGAGCCAGCTGAGATAGTCACGCATTTGCTCGAACGGCTGTCGATCACTGGCCACCGGTCCATGGCCGGGGACGATCAACGTCCACGGCAAGCCTTGAAGGGTGGCGATGTCCGCCAGCCACACCGCCAGCCCCGGACTGTTGGGCGTGGTCAGCGCCCGTTGGTAAAACACCAGATCCCCGGCAAACAGCACGCCGGTTTTCTGGTCGAGAATAGCCAGATCCGCGCCCGTGTGCCCACCCAGGCCCAGCAGACGCAGATCGTGATCCCCAAAACTTTGCACGCCGGGCGTCAGCGTCCGGGTCGGCAACACCACTTCGGTGCCGCGCATCCAGTCGCCCACCAGTCGGTACATGTTCTCGGCCATGGCATCGCCCTGCTGATGCAACAGCTCGGTGGTGCCAGCCAACGCGCCGATCGGCACGTCAGTGAAGGCCTGGTTGCCGAGCACATGATCAGGATGATGATGGGTCAGCAGCACCTCGATCACCGGTTTGTCGGTGATCGAGGCAATCGCCTTGCGCATGGCTTCGCCGTAGCGTTTCGACGGCCCGGTGTCGATCACCACCACACCGTGCTCGGTGACGATGAACGCGGTATTGACGATGTTGCCGCCGTTGGCCTTGGCAAAATTGTCCGTACTGCCTTCCAGCAGCCAGGTGTCTTCGGCGATCTGCCGGGGTTTGAGTATGTATTCAAGATCCGCCAGGGCCGGCAGGCTCAAACCGATGAACAACAGCAGCATCCAGCGCATCATGCGCTCCTTTGGGTCAGGGTATGGCCGCATCGAATTGGTTGCCGCTGTTGTCGCGCAGCAACAGGCGCGTCTGCCCTGCCCCTTCGATATCGAAGGTCAGGTTGGGGTTTTCGCTGACGGCGGGAAACAGCTCCAGACGGGCCAGCAGTTGATCGTGCTGATCCCGCAGTTCGGCATGGTTGATGAAGAATTCCGGGATGCCGCTGACCATGCCGTTGTCCATCGGGTGCGCCACCTGCAAGCGCACACGGCTGAATTCGCCACGGGGATAACGACCGCCCAGCACTTCGCCGATGTGGTCCTCCCAGCCCGGCTGAGTGCGCACCACACTCGGCGCCGTGCATCCGCCGCCCGCTGCATCGATCAGGGTCGAGCCGACATGCCAGAGGCCGTCGCGGGTCAGTACCGCCGCGCGCAATGGCGTGGCTTGCTCGATACGAATACGGATCGACAGCCAGGGCAGCACGCGGCCCAGCGGCTGAAAATCGACAATTTTCGGCAAAGGGTTGAGTTCAGCCCAAGCGAGGATTTTCACCACTTCGCCCTTGAACGCTCGCGCATCGATTTCCAGCGGCACTTGCCGGGCATCTTCGGCGAACGGCGGCGCCAGCAGCTTGACCCGCTGGTCGAACACGAACGGCGCATCGCCGAGCATTTGCTTGTGATAGAAGGCCCACATCACCGACGGCACCGGGTCTTTGCCCGGGTCGATGTCCACGGCGTGCGCGGCGATGGGTAACCAACAGGCCAACACACAACCCGCTCGCCAGTTCACTATTGATACATCTCGGGCACGTCATAGCGCAGGCCGTAATGGCCATAAATGGTTTTGACAGCGCCCTCGCGGATCAAGGTTTCCAGTGCCTCTTCCACGGCATAGGCCAGTTGACGGTTGCTTTCATGCACCGCCATGCCGATCTCCCAAAGCTGCTTGCCCATGTTCGGGTAGGCGTTTTCCGCCAGCGCCACTTGCGGGTCCGCCGCTTCATGCACTTGCCAGTCGATCTCGCCACGCATCGCCATGACCGCGTCGACTTCACCGGCCTTCATGGCCGCGAACGCTTGAGGTACACCGGGATAGTGATGCGTTTTGGCGGCGAGCATGCCGCTGAACACCGAGGTCAGGTAGAACGACGGCACGCTGTCGACTTCGACGCCGATCGGGTGGTGCTCGAACACCGCGACGCTGCCCACCGACTCCAGCCGACGGCGGTCATAGGCGACCTGCCATTGTTCGTTCTGGTACGGCCCGAACATCACCACATGGCCGTTTTCCAGCTCACCCAGTTCATTGCGCTTCTGCGCGTAATCGCGGTCGTACGGCACGCGCATCATCAGGTCAGCCAGTTGCAGATCGTGCAACTGACTGGTACGCCAGATGTAATCGCGCAGGTCGTCATCGAGCTTCTCGCCGGCCGGCGCCCAAATCAACGTGAGGCGCACGCCGAGGGCCTTGGCCAAGGCCTCGGCGAGTTCGACGTCAACGCCACGGGCCTCGCCGGCGTCTTCAAAACTGTAGGGGGCGAAGTCCTTGTAGACCGCCACTTTCAGCTCCCCGGCGGCGATCATTTCGTCATAGGTACGGACCTGCGCCTGCACGGCCTGGCAGCACAGCAACACAGCGCTGATCAACACAGCGAGCAGGCGCATGGGTTACTCCTCGACGTGAACGCTGTCCAGATAGGTGCGCACCGCCCACAAGGCTTCCTGGCTCAGGTAGTCGGCCATCTTCGGCATGTAGACCCGGCCGTCACGCACGGCGCCATGGCGCACGCGTTGGACGAACCATTCATCACCGGCATCAGCGACATCGAGCATGCGCAAATCGGGGGCGATGCCGCCGGATTTGGCTTCCAGCCCATGACAGGCCGCACAGTTCTGGTTGTACGCCGAGGAGCCGAGTTCCAGGGCCTTATCATGCTCCGGCGAGGCGCGGTAAGGGTTCACCGATGCCCAACCATCGGCATCGACCGATACGCCGGCGTCTTTGATCGGGGTCAGGCCCGGGGTTTCCACCGCTTGCGGCACCACGTTGCCGTGGGCCCAGACGGAACCTGCGCTGATAAACCCGGCCAGCAGTCCGGCAACGAGTAAGGCGCTGCGTTTTGTTGTCATTGTTATGCCCTCTTGATTGCACGCAAAACCTCTTTGAAGAGGCTATGGCACCCATCTTAGGAAGGGCTTCGCGCAAGCCCCATGCTGCTTTGGTGGTCGCCGCCTAGTTCCTTGGTAGTAGGGCCTGTCGCGCGCACCCGGGTACGCTTCCGGCGCCTTTACTACCTTGGTACTGGCTCACTGGTACTTTCTGCATATTTCCTTCTGCCTCACAGCGTTCCTATGCTGGCGCTACCTGTAATGGAGTGCCCTATGCGCCAGCTTGCCCCTTACGCCCTGATCTACCTGTTGGCGATTGCCTGCGCCGCCGGGCTGGTGACCCAGAGCCAGGCCGCCGACGCGCCGTTGCAGGTGCAAATCGGCTATCTGGGCTATCGCCCCGACCCGGGCCCGTTGCTGTCGAATGTCATTCCCGAGCCGGTCGATGCCGGGTTGCGTGGCGCCGAACTGGCGATCACTGATAGCAACAGCACCGGGCGTTTTCTCAACCAGAGCTACAGCCTGATCAGCGCCAACGTCGACAATCCCGATGCCCTGGTCGAAGCAGCCAAGGCTCAACATGAACAAGGTCTGCGCCTGTTTGTCGTCAACGCACCGGCCGCGAGCTTGCGCCAACTCAGCGCCGTGCTGCCCGACAGCTTGCTGTTCAACGCTGGCAGCCCCGACGACAGCCTGCGCACCACCGACTGCCTGCCGAACGTGCTGCACAGCCTGCCGAGTCGGGCGATGCTCGCCGATGCGCTGGCGCAATTTCTGGTGGTGCGCAAATGGCAACGGGCGCTGCTGATCGTCGGCCCGACCCCGGACGATCAAGCCTATGCCGCCGCCCTGCGCCGCGCCGCCAAACACTTCGGGCTGAAACTGGTCGCGGAAAAAGCCTGGAGTTTCGACAACGATCAGCGCCGCAGCGCCCAGGCCGACATGCCGCTGTTCACCCAGACCGCAGAATACGACGTGGTGCTGGTGGCGGATGAACGCGGTGATTTCGGCGAATACGTGCCCTATCAGACCTGGTACCCACGGCCGGTCGCTGGCACTCAGGGTCTGACCCCGGTGGGCTGGCACAAAACCGTGGAAACCTACGGCGCCGCCCAGTTGCAGAAACGTTTCGAAGCCCTGACCGGGCGCTGGATGAATGACCGCGATTTCGCGGCCTGGATCGCCGTGCGCAGCATCGCCAGCGCGGTGAGCAAACTGCGTCAGGTCGATCCGATGGCGATCCGTACGCTTGAGATCAGCGATCAATTGCCGCTGGACGGTTTCAAGGGTCGCAAGCTCAGCTATCGGCCGTGGAACGGCCAGTTGCGCCAACCCATTCCCATCGTGCAGCCCCGAGCGTTGGTCAGCACTTCGCCACAAGACGGCTTCCTGCACCCGTTCAACGAAATGGACAGCCTGGGCTACGACAAACCCGAAGTGACCTGTCGCTTTCCCTAATCCAATTTTCCACAAGAACGACAACAAGAAGGAATCCGCCATGCGCCGCACCCTGCTCTCTTGCGCCCTGATGCTCGCCGCCGGGCAGGCCGCGGCCAGCATTGCCTGGGTCTCCAACGAAAAGGACAACAGCCTCAGCCTGATTGACCTGCAGACCCTGCAAGTCACCGACACCCTGCCCGTCGGCCAGCGCCCGCGCGGTCTGCTGCTGTCCCACGACAATAAGCTGCTGTACATCTGCGCCAGTGACTCGGACCGGGTCCAGGTGATGGACGTGGCCACGCGCAAAATCATCAAAGAGCTGCCCTCGGGCAAAGACCCTGAGCAGTTCGCCCTGCACCCCAACAATCGCTGGCTGTACGTTTCCAACGAAGACGATGCGCTGGTGACGGTGATCGACACCGAAACCTCCAAGGTGCTGAGCCAGATCAACGTCGGCGTCGAACCCGAAGGCATGGCCGTCAGCCCCGACGGCAAGTGGGCGGTGAACACCAGCGAAACCACGAACATGCTGCACTGGATCGACACCAGCACCCAGACCCTGGCCGACAGCACCCTGGTGGATCAGCGCCCGCGCTTCGTCGAGTTCACACCCGATGGCTCGAAGCTCTGGGCTTCGGCGGAAATCGGCGGCACGGTGACCATTCTCGACGTCGCCACCCGCAAAACCCTCAAGACCCTGACCTTCCAGATCAAGGGCGTGCACCCGGATAAGGTTCAACCGGTGGGGATCAAGCTCAGCGCTGATGGCAAGTACGGTTTCGTCGCCCTGGGCCCGGCCAATCATGTGGCGGTGATTGACGCCAAGACCTTCGAAATCCTTGATTACCTGCTGGTCGGCCGGCGTGTCTGGCAGATGTCGTTTACCCCGGATCAAAAACAATTGCTGGCCACCAATGGTGTCAGCGGCGATGTGTCGGTGATCGATGTCGACAGCCTCAAGGTCACCCAATCGATCAAGGTCGGGCGCTATCCGTGGGGCGTGGTGGTGACCCCATGAACGCACTGGAAGTCAGCGAGCTGAGTTTCGCCTATGGCGCGAAAGAGGCATTGCGCCAGGTGAGTTTCAGCCTGGCACCCGGGCGTTTCGCGGCGCTACTCGGGCCGAACGGCGCGGGGAAATCGACGCTGATTGCCCTGCTCACCCGGCTCTATGATTTGCAGCGCGGTGACATCCGCGTCGGCGGTTGTTCGCTGCGTAACACGGCGCGTCCGGCACTCAAGCAACTGGGTGTGGTGTTTCAGCAAAGCACCCTGGACCTGGACCTCAGCGTCGAGCAGAACTTGCGATATCACGCCGCGTTGCATGGGATGTCGCGGCGTCAGACCGGCCTGCGGGTCGACGCCGAACTGTCCCGCCAGGCCTTGACCGAACGCCGTCGCGAACGGGTCCGCGAACTCAATGGCGGCCACCGTCGCCGGGTGGAAATCGCCCGCGCCTTGTTGCATGAACCGCGTCTGCTGCTGCTCGATGAGGCCAGCGTCGGCCTCGACCCGGCCAGTCGGCTGGCGCTCAATCAACACATCCGCAGCCTGTGCCGCGAGCAGAACATCAGCGTGCTCTGGACCACCCATTTGCTGGATGAAGTGCAGCCCAGCGACGACTTGTTGATCCTTCATCAGGGCCGGCTGGTCGCCAGCGGACAAGCCGACGCCTTGAGCCTGGAGCACGGTGGTGACCTTGGTTCGGCCTTCACTCGACTGACGACCTCAGGAGCCGCCCAATGAATGCCTACTGGCAATGTTTCAGCGGCATCGTGCTGCGTGAATGGCTGCGCTTTGTGTTGCAACGCACGCGGTTTCTCAGTGCGCTGGTGCGGCCGTTGTTGTGGCTGCTGGTGTTCGCCGCCGGTTTTCGCGCGGCACTCGGGATCGCGATCATCGAGCCCTACGACACCTACATTCCGTATGAGGTGTACATCATCCCCGGGCTGGCCTGCATGATCCTGCTGTTCAACGGCATGCAAGGTTCGCTGTCGATGGTCTACGACCGGGAAATGGGCAGCATGCGCGTGCTGCTGACCAGCCCCCTGCCCCGGACTTTCCTGCTGTGCAGCAAACTGTTGGCCACCTCGCTGATCTCGCTGCTGCAGGTCTACGCCTTTCTGGCGATTGCCTGGGTGTACGGCGTGCAGCCACCGGCCATGGGGCTGTTGATCGCCTTGCCTGCGTTGCTGCTGGTGGCGTTGATGCTCAGCGCACTGGGCTTGTTGCTGTCCAACGCCATCCGTCAGCTGGAGAACTTTGCCGGAGTGATGAATTTCGTGATCTTCCCGCTGTTTTTCCTGTCCTCGGCGCTGTATCCGCTGTGGAAAATGCGCGAGTCCAGCGAGTGGCTGTACTGGTTGTGCGCATTGAACCCGTTCACCCATGCGGTGGAACTGGTGCGGTTTGCCTTGTATGAACGCTTCAATTCGTTGGCGCTGGCGGTGTGCGCGGGGCTGACGCTGGTGTTCGCTCTACTCGCCGTGCTCACCTTCAACCCGCAACACGCCGCCCTGCGCAAAACCAACTGACAACACAGATCCAATGTGGGAGCGGGCTTGCTCGCGAATGCGGCTTCACATTCAACATTTACGTTGACTGACACACCGCCTTCGCGAGCAAGCCCGCTCCCACATAAAGCAACCAGCGATCAGGTGAAATTACTACTTTAGTACTGGTTTTCCTGTCTATCGTCGCATTCCAATCGCACCGAGACTGGCATGTAATAGGTTCATAACTATAAGGATTGAACCCCATGCCGCGTGACCGACGTCGTCTGCTGCGCCCTTCTCTCGCTGCGCTGTCGCTGAGCCTGTTACTGGGCGCTGCGCAGGCCGAAACACCGCTGTTTTCCGCCGACGGCTATCGCATCGGTCTGTACCGCAGTCCGACCCCGACTCAAGTCCAGGGTGCCAGCATCATCGACACCGCGGCCCTGCAAACCCTGCTGACCCAGACACCGCGTCCGGTGCTGATCGACGTCTACCGCCGTCAGTGGTTGCAAGGACGTTTCATCGAGGATCAGCCCCACGAAAACCTCCCTGGTAGCCATTGGCTGGCCAATACCGGCGACGGCGACCTGACGCCCGACTGGCAGGACTATTTTGCGCGTAAGCTGAACACATTGACCGCAGGTGATCTCGCGCAACCGCTGGTCTTCTACTGCCGCGCCGACTGTTGGCTGAGCTGGAACGCGGTGAAGCGCGCCGCCGCCATGGGCTATAAGACGCTGTATTGGTATCGCGACGGCCTGGACGCCTGGCAGGCCGCCAACCTGCCCGTAACGCCCGCCCAGCCCGAGCCCTTCCCCTGACCGTTACGTGTGCGTGTTGTTGCCACACCCTAATCAAAATAATGAGGTGAAAGGCTATGTACAAAATTCTGATTGCCGACGATCACCCGCTGTTTCGCGAAGCCATTCATAACGTCATCAGCGATGGTTTTCCAGGCAGCGAGGTGATGGAAACCGCCGACCTGGACAGCGCATTGGTGCTGACGCAGGAACACGATGATCTGGACCTGATCCTGCTCGACCTGAACATGCCCGGCATGCACGGCCTCAATGGCCTGATCAACCTGCGCAACGAGGCGCCGACCATTCCGGTGGTGATCGTCTCGGCCGAACAGGACAAACAAGTCGTGCTGCAAGCCATCACTTATGGCGCGGTGGGTTTCATCACCAAATCCTCGCCACGGGTGCAGATGACCGAAGCCATCCAGCAGATCCTCAACGGCAATGTCTACTTGCCGCCGGACATCATCCGCACGCAAAAATGCGGTACAAGGCGCATGAACGATGCCCCGAGCTTCCCGCCGGAACTGCTCCAGGCCTTGACCCGCAAGCAGTTGCTGGTGCTCGAACGCATGACCAAGGGCGAGTCGAACAAACAGATCGCCTACACCCTGGAAATCGCCGAAACCACGGTCAAGGCCCACGTCTCGGCAATCCTGCGCAAACTCAATGTGCACAACCGGGTGCAGGCGATTTTGAGTGCCGGGGATATTGATTTCGGGTCTTACTTACGGCGTTGAGACCGAGTCGCCCCCTTCGCGAGCAAGCCCGCTCCCACATTGGATCTGAGTCGACTCGGTCAAATAATGAAATGGCTACCCCCGCCGCCCCCTGTGATCGCCCACTAAGCTTTCACAGGGGGCTCACCGGAGACCGTTGCCATGAACAAAGTAGCTATTGCCGCCATCGACCTGGGAAAACACACC
>NZ_VOBM01000023.1:0-93333 GCF_008370005.1 Pseudomonas sp. ANT_J28 | reverse complement strand
GCGGCGCCGCCGCTCCTGGCCCAAAAGCTCCCCACTCTTATCGTTGCTGTTAGTCATAAACATAACCGTTTGCCTATCCCTTATCGTAAGGGGGAAACGGTGTCCTGTCTTTCATGGGGCTCGTTCAAGCATCACGTGGTCCCATCTATCTACTGATGGGCGCAACCACACTAAACCTCTCGCTTGCGACAGCCAACCCCAAAAAAAGTCGGACGCGTCCTCAATTTTTTGAACGCTTTCACGCGTTTAACGTACGCGTTTAAAGACACTCGTTGTTACGTCCTAACGGCTACAACGCCTTGCGCCGTTGCCTACGCGTACGCCAGAATCCGCTGGCTTGTGCGGCTGTGGGGCGGGCTATATCGTTTGCTGGTCACTGCAAAACAGTGATCGGGTTTGGTAGCCCGCCTTTAAGTAGTCGCATGGCGACACCTTATGCAGTCCCTTTTTTGGGGCTCAGCTTTATATGGTGGTCATGCGTGGGGCTCCATTGTGAGCGCCGGGTTTCCTACTTAGACCGGTCTACCAACCCGCGTATGGCCGCCACCCTTCGTTTGGTAGCGAGGGTGATGGCTCTTATTTATTCTAAGTAGGAGTTTCATCTATGTTCAAAGTAACGCCGAATCCCCCGAATACCAGTCCGTTACCCTACGACGTCTTTCGTGATCTTGACCCCAAGAAAATGAAAGAGGCGGCCGACCGCGCACTCAGCTTCTACCTCGACCCCGGGGCGTCGAAAACGCAGATACCGCCCCGTAAGCCCAGCGCCATTTTCACCATCGACGCAGCGGTGGATGACGAAACGTTGCTCGTCGAGGCCTGCGAATCGTTGGCAGCAGCCAGCGCCATAGTCAACGATCTCACCGACTTGACGGACGGCCCACGACGCCAAACGATGCTGGTGCTGCAACGGGTCATCATGTTGGGGGAGTTAGCGGTCAATCGCGTACTGGATAACCACAAGCCTGGGTAGTCGCCAGGCGGGTAGCGAGGGCGCTTGCGCCCTCGCTGTTTAGCAGCATTCACGCGGCTCGTGGTCACGCTGGAAGGTCCTCTCAGACCCCACCTCGCACCGGATAGCTCTTGATCACATCCAGAAACTCAATGCGACGTTCGCTGACCAGCAACTGCGGGAGCAGCTGTTCATACGCTTGTCGGTACGGCTTGCTCAGGTGACGCGTAATGAAGTCGTCCTTGCTGCAGTTCCAGGTTTCGTAAAGCACCAAGGTGTTCGGGTCGTCCTGGTGTTGGTGAACCCAGGTGTTGACGAAGTCCGGCTCGGCCGACATCTGGTGCACCACGTCCAGCAGCCGTTCTTTCATTTCGGCGAAACGTTCCGGTTTGGCCGGCAGGTAAACGATAAACGTGACTTGATCACTCATTTCATCACCTTCGCACGCTGGGATTGGGTTACTGCGCCTGGTTCTGCGGGAACAGGTTGCGACGGGTTTCTTCGTCGAACTCGGCCTTCAGCACCAGTTTCTCTTTCAGACCGTGGGCCCGCTGGGCGGCCGGACGGGCGCTGATTTCATCGAATAGGCGCTTGACGTTCGGGTACGCGGCCAGACCGTTCTCGCCGAGGATGTACGGCGCGTAATTGGCCCAACCCCAGAGTGCCATGTCGGCGATGCTGTAAGTGTCGCCGGCCAGGTACTGATGGTCGCTCAGGCGCTGATCGAGCACGCGGTAGTGGCGTTCGACTTCCTTGAGGTAGCGGTTTTTCGCATACGCCAGGTCTTCTGGTGCGTGGTGCAGGAAATGCACCGCCTGGCCGGAAAATGGCGACAGGCCGGTGGCGATGAACATCAGCCAGGACAGTAACTCGGCTTGCCCGGCCACGGAGGTCGGCAGGAAGCGCTGATGTTTTTGCGCCAGGTGCAGCAGGATCGCCTGGGAGTCGAAGACAGTCGCGTCGCCATCGACCAGGGCTGGCACCTTGGCGTTCGGGTTGATCGCCAAAAAGGCCGGCAGGTGTTGCTCGCCTTTGAAGGTATCGACGCCGATCAATTCGTAGGGCGTTTGCAGTTCTTCAAGCAGCAGGGCGACTTTCATCGGGTTTGGAGAAGGGTGGAAAAAGAACTTCATGGTGTAGGCCTCAGTCAGTGGTTGGTTTTGAACTGAGGCTGATGTTGAAGTAAACCCTTTCGATTGACGTGCGAGCTTTTTGCTTTACTCGTTCGAAACTATCGAACGTGTTGTCGGCACTTTGGCGGTTGATTGCGACGTGGCGATGACGGCACCGGCGATAATCAGCAGCGCCGGGACGATCAGAATCGGGCTGGCATGGCTGCGTCCCACGGTGATCAGCAACAACGTGGAAATCAACGGCGCCAGGTAGGAAAGCGCTCCCAGCGTCGCCAGACTGCCGTGTTTGGTGGCGTGGTCCCAGGCAAAAAACGCCAGTCCTACCGGTCCAAGCCCGAGGACGACAATCGCGGTCCATTGGCTGCCGTCGGGCTGTACCGTGGTTTCGAAGGCCAGGTGACAGACCAGTCCGGCCACGGCGACCAGCCCGCAAATTCCACCAATGATGCTGCTCGGTACTTCGCTGAACCGGCGGTTGATCACCGAGTAAACCGACCAGATCAGCGCGCAGCCAAACGCCGCGAGATAACCGGCGATGGGCATCGCGGCGCCAGCATTCGGAGCGCGCTGCTGCATGATGAAAGCCGTGCCGGCCAGGCCCAGCAGGGCGCCGAGTAATTGCCGCTTGTGCAGCTTTTCTCCGGCCGAGAACGCCGACAGCAATACCAGCAACAGCGGCCAAAGGTAGTTGATCAAACTGGCTTCAGCCGCCGGGGCGGCTTTGAGTGCGAAAAAGTACAGCGCGTGATAAACGAAAATTCCGACGAACCCGGTCGCCCATACAGCCCAGGGCTGGCGCCAACTGGTGAACCCGGCGATCCCGCGTCGGCCCAGAATCACCAGGCTCGCCGCGAACGCCGCGCCAAAACCCAGCGTCAGCAGTTCAAACGGTGGAATGCCTTCGGTGAGGGTGGTCAGCAATGCCAGGGAGGACCAGAGCACAATCGCAATCACGCCGACGGCCGTAGCGCTGTGGCTGTTTCGAAGCGGAGTCATGTCTGTTCCTTCAGCGCGATGAGCGGGCGACCATCCTGGACCGATGACATCAACCAGCTTAGCGTTTGATCGCCGTACGTCCAGCGTCCGGTACCGGGCTCGCCGGCTTGGCCAGCAAGCGTTTGGTCACCCCGAGCATACCCACTGACACCGCGACGCCCAGGGCGAACGCGCTAAGACCCATGCCTGGCAAGGCCAGCGCCAACACCAGGCAAAACGCGGCGAACGAATACATCCCGGTCGCCGTCGCCCGCAACAACGCAGCGGTAAACGCCGGCCCGCGGGTTTGCTGGGAGAACACCGCCATCACGCTGCCCAGCACCGGGAACACCGCGAGCAGGCCGCTCCAGCGTTCGCCGACGGTGCTGGCCAACAACGTGACAGCGAGGGTGAGCAGGGCGCCGGCAATCATGCGCAGCAGCAATTTGTCGGACTTCGGTGCCGGGCCCGAAACGATCGGCTGTACCGAGGGAAACAGATACGGCGCCGCCAGCAGGGCGGTCGCGGCGGCGATCACCGAGAACATCAGGGACGGCGCAATCAACGACAGCACAACGGCCGCCGTGGCCCAGACCAACAGCGAACTCACCAGCGCCCACGGCCACTTCGCGCGTTGTGCAACCTGAGCGTAGGTCACGCAAAAGGCAATCATGGCGAACATCGCCGATAGCGCTGCCGTCGCCGATTGAGCGGCGAACACCTGGCCTTGTTCGATGGCGAGAAAGAACAGAATCGGCCCGACCACCACCGGCAACCCCGACAGCCAACCGGCGACACTCGGTCCCCAGCGTTTACCGGCCAGGGAAATCAGCAAGAGAAACCCGGGGATGACCAGCAGTTTGAGTAGCAGCACGCACGCACCTCCGACCTGAGTGAGGCGACAACGTTAGCATTGCGGACGTAGGATTGCTCTAGGAATGAGGAGATTTTGTATACAAAGCTTACGGCTAAAATAATTGTACAAAATGATGCTTTGCGTATAAGTTTTTAGCAGATACCCATGGTGAAAAGAACGCGATGAACAGACCCCGATTACGCCTGTATTACGGTGTGTTGTTGCTGGGATTGTCAGGCACCCAGGCCTTGGCCAATTGGCAGGACGCATTGCCCGGTGCGCAGATCATCGGCACCGGCGAGTTTCGGGTGTTCGGGTTCGATGTCTACAACGCGCGGCTCTGGAGTGCGGCCCGGCCCTTGGCGCCGGACCAGCCGTTTGCCCTGGAACTGATCTATCAGCGCAGCATTTCCCGCGATGATCTGGTGCAGGCCAGTGTCGATGAAATCAAGCGGTTGTCCGGCGCCTCGGTCAGTACCGAGCAACTCGAGCGCTGGAAGGTGCAGATGCAACAGTCGTTCGTCGATGTAAAAGCCGGCACCCGCATTACCGGCGTTTATTTGCCGGGGCAGGGGGCACGGTTCTTTGTCGGCCAGCAGCCGCAACACGAAGTGAAAGACCCGCAATTCGCCCGGGCCTTTTTCGATATCTGGCTCGACCCACGTACACGTAATCCCGAGTTGCGCCAGCAGTTGCTGGGCAGCGCCAAGCCTTGAGGTGCATGACATGCTGAAGAATCTACTGTTGGTGTTGTGCGTCTGCCTGGCCGGTTGCAGCGTCGATGTGCAGCGCTACAGCGAGCAAAACCCCAAGCTCGATCTACCCGGGTTCTTCGTCGGGCGAGTGGATGGCTGGGGAATGTTCCAGAAGCGCTCGGGCGAGGTGATCAAGCGCTTTCATGTGCTGATCAACAGCCGAATGGACGGCCAGAACCTGATCATGCATGAAGCCTTTACCTACAGCGATGGCACCCGGCAGACCCGCGTCTGGACGTTGTACCCGGACGGCCCTGGCCGTTGGCGCGGTATGGCCGGCGATGTGGTCGGCGAGTCCCGCGGTGAGGTCGCCGGCAACGCGCTGCACTGGCGCTATGAACTAAGCCTGCCGGTGGACGACAAGGTCTACCAAGTGCATTTCGACGACTGGATGTACTTGCTGGACGAAAACACCATGGCCAATCGCTCAGCCATGACCAAGTTCGGTGTTGAGTTGGGCTAGGTGACATTGTTCTTCCGCCGCCACGGCGCCTGATACCCGGACATCTGCCTCTTGGGCGCGCGGGCTGAAACGTCTAAGCTGCGCTTTTCCACCTGTCGACGGATGTTTGCGTGAAATTCAGTTTGCCCAAAACCGCCACGGCGCCGTTCTGTCCGCCGGAAGTGGCCGGCAGTGTTGCCGTCGATCCCCGCGCCTCGTTCTTCAACCGGATGCTGCGCTTTGCCGGTCCTGGCTTGCTGGTGTCCATCGGCTATATGGACCCGGGCAACTGGGCGACCGCCATCGAGGCCGGCTCGCGGTTTGGTTACAGCCTGTTGTTCGTCGTGCTGCTGGCGAGTCTGGCGGGGATGGTGATGCAGTGTTTGTGTTCGCGCCTGGGCATTGCCACCGGGCGTGATCTGGCGCAGCTGTCCCGGGAGCGCTACAGCACGCGGACCGCACGGACCCAGTGGGTGTTGGCGGAAATCTCGATTATCGCCACTGACCTGGCCGAAGTGCTCGGCTGCGCCCTGGCGTTTCATTTGCTGCTGGGCTGTTCGCTGACCTTCGGTATCGCACTCACGGCGTTCGACACGTTGCTGGTGCTGGCCCTGCAAAACCGTGGCTTCCGCCGACTCGAAGCGATCATGCTGGTGCTGGTAGGCACCATCGGCGTGTGTTTCTTCGTTGAATTGCTGTTGATCAAACCCTACTGGCCGGACGTCGCCCGCGGTTTCACGCCGTCACTGTCCGCCATCGGCGATGCCGCGCCGCTGTACCTGGCCATCGGTATTCTCGGGGCCACGGTGATGCCGCATAACTTGTACCTGCACACCTCCATCGTGCAGACCCGGATGATCGGCAAGGACCTGGCCAGCAAGCAGGACGCGGTGAAACTGGCGCGCATCGACACGATTGGCTCCCTGGCTTTGGCGTTGCTGGTCAACGCGGCCATCCTGATCCTCGCCGCGGCGGCGTTCCACAAGACCGGGCATACCGACGTGGTGGACATCCAGGACGCTTATCACCTGCTCGACCCTTTGGTGGGCGGGGCGCTGGCCAGTGTGTTGTTCGGCGTCGCGTTGCTGGCTTCGGGTCAGAGCTCGACCTTCACCGGGACCATCGCTGGGCAAGTGATCATGGAGGGCTTCCTGAACCTGCGGATTCCCTGCTGGCAACGACGATTGCTCACGCGCGGGCTGGCGCTGATCCCAGCGTTCATTGGCGTCTGGATGATGGGCGACAATGCGATCGGTAAGCTGCTGGTGTTGAGTCAGGTGGTGTTGAGTCTGCAATTGCCGTTTGCGTTGTATCCGCTGATTCGCATGACCAACGATCACAGGCTCATGGGGCCGTTGGTGAATCGGTGGCCGACGCGGGTGCTGGCGTGGGGGTTGTTTGTGGTGATCAGCGGGGCGAATAGCTGGTTGATTCTGCAGTTCGTAGCCTGAGCCGGAAGCTGTGTTGCCTGGCCGGGCCTCTTCGCGAGCAAGCCCGTTCCCACATTTAATCTCGGTCATTCACAGAATTTGTGTGCGCAGAAAATCCAATGTGGGAGCGGGCTTGCTCGCGAAGAATGATTACTCGCTCTCCCTCTGAAACGCCTCGACCACAAAATCGATGAACACCCGGGTCTTGGCCGGCATCAACGTCCGGCTCGGGTAATACAGCGAAATCGGCCCCGCGTCGGCGTGCCAGTCGGGCAGCAGGCGCACCAATTCGCCACGCTGGATATTCGCCAGCACATCCGGCAACACCAGCAGGGTCACGCCCAGGCCGAGTATCGCCGCTTCGCGCATGGCGGCCGGATCATTGAGCACAATGTTTTCGTTCAGATTGGCCGGTGCTTCGTTGCCCGCGCCATCGTGCATCAGCCATTGGCGAATCCGCCCGGTGCGGGTGCCGCGCATCACAATGCCGGTGTGTCCGGACAGGTCTGCCGGACTGTCAGGCAGGCTGCGTCCTGCGAGGTAGGCGGGAGAGGCGACCGCCACGACATGCGCCGCCGCCAACGTCCGCGACACCACCCCGGGCGTCAACTTGAAGCCGCCGCCAATGGCCGCGTCATATCCCTCCGCAATCAAATCCACGGGGCGGGTTTCGAAGTGCCATTCCGGGCGGATCAGCGGATAGCGCGCCAGGAACGCCGGCAGTAGCGGCAAAACATGATCGAGGCCAAACGTCGGCGCCAGACTGACCTTGAGCACGCCCGCCGGCTCGCCTTGGTCGCTGCTTACCGTGCTGATCGCTGTTTGTAACGCTTCCAGATTGCCGCCGATGCTCGTGAGAAAGCGTTCCCCGGCTTCGGTCAGGGACAGCTTGCGGGTCGAGCGCTGGAACAGCCGCACGCCGATGTTGCGTTCGAGCATCGCCACGTTGCGGCTGACAGCCGCAGGGGTCAGCGCGAGCACCCGTGCGGCGGCGGAAAAACTGCCGGTTTCGGCACTGCGGACAAAAGATTCGAGGTTGGCGAGGGTTTCCATGGCAGGCACCTGCTAGTCATGCTTGAAGATCATTCAAGGCATTACCCGCTAATCAAGCGCTAATGGCAAGCGCAGTATTCGCTCCAACGACAACCCTCGGAGTAAACAACCATGAGCACCATCGAAATCATCGGCGCCGGCGCAATCGGCGCAGCCTTTGCCAGAGCACTGTCGCGCCAAGGCATTGAAGTGGTGATCGCCAACAGCCGTGGGCCGCAAAGCCTGGCCTCGCTGGTGGCAGAACTCGGCCAAGGCCGCACCTGGGGGAATTGAGCGTCGGGGCGCGGCTGGTGCAGTTTCCAGGCGGTCCGCTGCCGGTGCTGAATCTGGTGAAATTTGCCTGACGACCAGACAAAAAGAACCCGGTGCGACGTGAGTCGCACCGGGTGTTTTGCCAGACAGCGAACGGATATTCGTGGGTCCCCGCGCCGTCTGTTGAACGCTTTATGCCCGTTCGATCGCCAGTGCCACGCCCTGACCACCACCGATGCACAGGGTGGCGAGGCCTTTCTTGGCGTCACGCTTGATCATTTCGTGAAGCAAGGTCACCAGCACCCGGCAACCCGATGCACCGATCGGGTGACCCAGCGCGATAGCGCCGCCGTTGACGTTGACCTTGTTCAAGTCCCATTCCAGGTCCTTGGCCACCGCCAGGGATTGTGCGGCGAAGGCTTCGTTGGCTTCGATCAGGTCCAGTTGGTCGATGGACCAGCCGGCCTTGTCCAGGCAGCGACGAGTCGCGCTGACCGGGCCGATACCCATGATCGCCGGGTCGACGCCCGCATTGGCGTAAGCCGCGATTTTCGCCAGCACGGGCAGGCCGAGGGCCTTGGCTTTTTCGGCGCTCATCAGGATCACGGCGGCGGCACCGTCGTTCAGGGACGAGGCGTTACCGGCGGTCACCGAACCGTCCTTCTTGAAGGCCGGTTTCAGTTTGCCCAGCGCTTCAGCGGTGGTGCCGGCACGCGGCTGTTCATCGGTGGCGAAGGACAGCGGATCGCCCTTGCGCTGAGGAATCAGGATCGGCGTGATCTCATCGGCAAAACGCCCGGCTTCGATGGCGGCCGTGGCTTTCTGCTGCGAGGCCGCGGCGAAGGCATCTTGCTGTTCGCGGGTCAGGCTGTACTTGTCAGCCAGGTTCTCGGCGGTGATGCCCATGTGGTAATCGTTGAACGCATCCCACAGGCCGTCGCTGATCATGGTGTCGACGATTTGCGCGTGACCCATGCGCAGACCGGTGCGGGCACCGGGCATGACGTAGTTGGACAGGCTCATGTTTTCCTGGCCGCCGGCAATGATCACGTCGGCATCGCCGCAGCGAATCGCCTGAGTGGCCAGATGCAGCGCTTTAAGGCCCGAGCCGCAGACTTTGTTCAGGGTCATGGCGGGCACGGTGAAGGGCAGGCCGGCCTTGATCGCGGACTGGCGCGCAGGGTTTTGCCCGGCGCCGGCGGTCAACACTTGGCCCATGATCACTTCATCGACTTCAGCAACGTCCAGGCCGGTTTGCGCCAGCAGCTGACGGATCACCGCAGCGCCGAGGTCAACGGCGGAAACATTCGCCAGGGCACCCTGGAAACTGCCGATGGCGGTACGGGTGGCGGCGACAATGACGACTTCTTGCATGGAATGATTCCTCACTGGGCAGCGAACTGCATTTGCGGAACGTGATCCGGCACGATCAGTTTACCGGCGGTCTTGGCGACAATCTCCTCGACGCTGACACCCGGTGCGCGTTCCTTGAGAATGAACGCGCCGTCCTTGATTTCCAGGTAGGCGAGGTCGGTCAGCACACGCTTGATGCAACCGGCGCCGGTCAGCGGCAGGCTGCATTTGGACAACAGCTTGGATTCACCGTCCTTGGACGCGTGGGTCATGATGACAATGATGTTGTCTGCACCGGCCACTAGGTCCATGGCGCCGCCCATGCCCTTGACCAGTTTGCCGGGAATCATCCACGAGGCGATGTTGCCTTGCACGTCTACTTCAAAGGCGCCCAGCACGGTCAGGTCGACATGACCACCGCGGATCATCGCGAAGGACTCGGCCGAGGAAAAGATCGACGCGCCGATACGTGCGGTCACGGTTTGTTTGCCGGCGTTGATCATGTCGGCATCGATGGTTTCTTCAGTAGGAAAGGGACCCATGCCCAGCAGGCCGTTTTCCGACTGCAGCATGACTTCCATGCCTTCAGGAATGTAGTTGGCGACCAGGGTCGGAATGCCGATGCCCAGGTTCACGTAGAAGCCGTCCTGCATTTCGCGGGCGACGCGTTGAGCCATTTGTTCGCGGGAAAGTGCCATTGTTGTTATTCCTTCATTCGGTCCGGGGGCAGGGGTTCACTTACGCACGGTGCGCTGTTCGATGCGCTTCTCGAACGTGCCGCAAATGACCCGGTCGACGTAGATGCCAGGGGTGTGGATCTGCGCCGGGTCCAGCTCGCCGGGTTCGACGATTTCTTCGACTTCGACCACGGTGATCTTGCCCGCGGTGGCGGCCAGCGGGTTGAAGTTCTGGGCGGTGTGGCGATAGATGACGTTGCCGAAATGGTCGGCTTTCCAGCCTTTGACGATGGCGAAGTCACCGGTGATGGATTCTTCCATCAGGTACTTGCGACCGTGGAATTCGCGGACTTCCTTGCCGTCGGCAACCGGAGTGCCGACGCCGGTGGCGGTGAAGAACGCCGGGATGCCGGCGCCGCCTGCGCGCATTTTTTCGGCGAGGGTGCCTTGAGGGGTCAGGACCACTTCGATTTCGCCTTTCAGCAGTTGGTCTTCGAACAGTTTGTTCTCGCCGACGTAGGAGGCCACCACTTTGCTGATCTGCCGGTCTTCCAGCAGCACGCCGAGGCCGAAACCGTCGACGCCGCAGTTGTTGGAAACCACGGTGAGGTCACGCGTGCCTTTGCGCTTGATCTCGGCAATGAGGTTTTCCGGGATCCCGCACAGGCCGAAGCCGCCGGCAATCACGGTCATGCCGTCTTCAAGACCTGCCAGAGCTTCCTCGTAGGAACTCACGCGCTTGTCGAAACCTGCCATATGCACCTCTTTTATTCTTTGTGGGCGGCTGGCCAGCCGTATGGGATAGGAGTGTCTCGCTGAAGGATTCATTTGTTAAGTTGATTTTTAAGGTTGATTGATAGATAAAACTCACCAATCAATCGCCCGTACTACGTTGGAGCCAGTGGTCATGACAGTCAAGCAGATCCGCGCATTCCTGGCCGTGGCCCAGAGTTTGAGTTTTGCCGTGGCCTGCGAGCGGTTGCACCTGTCGCAATCGGCCTTGAGCCTGACCATCAAGGCGCTGGAGGAGGGGCTGGGCGGGCGCCTGTTCACCCGCAACACGCGCAATGTCGCACTGACGGCGGAGGGCGAATCGCTGGTGCCACTGGCACGTCGCCTGATTGCTGACTGGGACAATGCCGAGGATGAGCTGCGGCAACGCTTCACCCTCCAGCGCGGTCGCGTGACGCTGGCGGCGATGCCCTCATTTGCCGGCAACCTGCTGCCGCCGATCCTGAAAACCTTCCGCGCGCGTTATCCCAAGGTCAACGTCACGGTGAATGACGTGATCAACGAGCAGGTGCTGGAGATGGTGCGTGACCGGCAGGTTGAGCTTGGGGTGGCGTTTGAGCCGACTCAGAGCTCGTCGCTGGCATTCACGCCGTTGTACATGGATCGGTTTGTTGCCGTGGTGCCGAAGGATTCTCCTTTTGCCGAACGGGAAGACATCGATTGGCAGACCTTGCTCAAGGAACCGTTCATCACCTTGCAGCGTCCGTCGACGGTGCGGGTGATGCTCGAAGAACACTTGCAGGCTCGCGGGATGAAATTGCCGGTGGAGTTTGAAAGCCATCAGTTGGCGACGGTTGGGCGGATGGTGGCCAGCGGGTTGGGGGTGAGCGCGGTGCCGGCGTTGTGTGTCGGGCAGATGCTGGAACTCGGCGCGCGGTGCATTACCTTGCGCGATCCGGTGGTGGAGCGGGCGATCGGGGTGCTTACCAAGCCTGGGGTTGAACTGTCGGCGGCGGCTCAGGCGTTGTTCGATATCCTGAAAGCCGAAAACCTGGGCCAACGATTGTCCGACGGATAATACAACACCCTGTGGGAGCGGGCTTGCTCGCGAAGAGGCCTGCACATTCAACATTAATGTTGCCTGACAAACCGCTTTCGCGAGCAAGCCCGCTCCCACAGGGTTTGAGTTTCGTCAGTTTCTACGTCGTCAGGTGCTGGGCCAGTAAGGGTAAAAGCCGCTCACACGAGGCCTCTATTTTAAAATCAAGAAGGTCATCCGCCCGAGTCTTCCCCAGATTAATCGCAATCAACGGCTTCCCCTGATCCGCCATCACCCGGCACAACCGAAACGCCGAATACGCCATCAACGAAGACCCGACCACCAGCAATCCCGCAGCCTTTTCAACCGCAGCCATCGCTTTGGCCGCTGTCACCTGCGCCACATTCTCGCCAAAAAATACCACGTCCGGCTTCATCCGTTCACCCGCGCAGTGTGGGCAATGCGGCACCTGAAACCGCGCCTCAAACGCCGCATCCAGCAGCGTGTCGCCATCCGGGGCTTGCACCGCATCCACGCCCGCCAGATACGGATTCTGCGCTTCCATCAGTTGCTGGATCGAATCCCGTTCGCTGCGCTTCCCGCAGTCCAGGCACAGCACCCGGTGCAGGCTGCCGTGGAGTTCGATGACGTCATGGCTGCCGGCCTGGTCGTGCAGGGTGTCGACGTTTTGAGTGATCAGCCCGCTGATCTGCTGCGAACTTTGCAAACTGGCCAAGGCCTCATGGGCCACGTTCGGCTGAGCCTGGCGCACCCGCGGCCAACCGAGCATCGCCCGCGCCCAATAGCGTCGCCGGGATTCGGGGGCCGAGAGAAACTCCTGATACATCATCGGTTGCCGGCCACGCCGCACGCCCTGGTTGTCGCGGTAGTCCGGAATGCCCGACGGAGTGCTGATGCCCGCGCCGGTCAGGACCACAAACGGCTGCTCGGCCATTAACTGCTGAAGGTGGTCGAGTTGTTCGCGGATGAGGCTGTCGAGCATGTTCAACACTCCGGAGGGCCTTGAGTGCTTGCAGGGTAGCATTTGCCGGTCACCCGGACAGGTTGCCCGTCCGGGTGGTGATCCGACGTTTATTTACGCGCCTCCAGAATCAGGTTGAAGGGCGTTTCCGTGGCCCGCCGGAACGTCTTGAACCCCGCCTCGGTGAAGACCTTGCGCAGCCGCGCCTCGCCAGCCTGGGCGCCGAGCCCGAGGCCGACCTCCTGGGACAGCGAGTTCGGGGTGCAGATGAAGGTCGAGGCGGCGTAGAACAAGCGGCCAACCGGGTTGACGTTGTCGTCGAGCGAGTCGTTGGCGAACGGTTCTACCAGCAGCACCGTGCCGTCCGGTTTCAGCGCGTCATAAGCGTGCCGCGCCGCGCCCACCGGGTCGCCCATGTCGTGCAGGCAGTCGAAGTAGCAGACCAGGTCATAGTCGTCGCCGGGGAAGCTTTTTGCCGTGCCCTGGAAGAACCGCGCACGTCCAGACACGCCACCTTCTTCAGCACGCTGGGTGGCGACGGTGACGGAGGGCGCGTGGTAGTCGAAACCGACGAACTGCGAATCCGGAAACGACTGGGCCATGATCACGGTGGATGCGCCGTGGCCGCAGCCGATATCCGCCACCTTGGCGCCAGCCTCCAGTTTGGGCACCACGCCTTCGAGCGCCGGTAGCCATTCGGCGACCAGGTGCGCTTTATAACCTGGCCGGAAGAACCGCTCCGTGCCGCTGAACATGCACGGATGGTGATCGCCCCAGGCGAGGGCACCGTCGCCGCGCATGGCGTTGACCAGTTTGTCCTTGTCATGGAAAAACGATGCGACCACCCCGATACCACCCGCCACATAGACCGGTGAGTCTTCGATCGCCAACGCCAGGGCCTGCTCTTCGGGCAGGCGGAACTGGCCGTCGCGGTGTTCCATGTAACCGGAAGCGGCGTGGGCGCTGAGCCATTCGCGCAGCAGGCGGGGGTTGCAGCCGGTTTTGTCAGCGAGGGCTTCAGGGGTGACTGGCTGACTGTCGGCCATGGCCCGGTACAGTCCGAGCTCTTCGCCGAGGATGACGTTGGCGAGCATCGCCGCGCCGCCCATGTCGTTCACCAGTTTGCCCATGAAATCATTGAGTCTGGCCTCGTCCATCACGTGTGCTCCTTCAGTAGGATCACAGTCCAGAGGCCTTGTTTTTCGAGGCGATCACCTCTGGGCGGTGGTCGTGGGAATGAACAGAACGATAAGCACGCCCTGCGTGCATTAAGTCTAGTCCGGGGTCCGTGCACCGCTGTCTTGAGCGACGAAAGCCCATTTCCCTGACTCACACCGGATCCCTTGTGGGAGCGGGCTTGCTCGCGAAAGCGGTGTATCAGGCAACATTATTGTCGACTGGAGGTGCGGGAACGATCAAGTCAGGACTGGGGAACCAAACTCTGCCGGCAATCCAGCACTAACCGCGCCCCTCCAAGTTCACTGGTGTCCACCTCAAGCGCAAACCCATGCAAGCTCACAATCGCCGCAACGATCGACAGCCCTAGCCCGAACCCGCTTTTCTGGTTGCCGCCGTCGGTACGATAGAAACGCTGGAACACTGCCTCTCGTTCGGCCATCGGAATGCCAGGACCCGAATCGAGCACTTCGATCCGCGTACGCCCACCCTCATTGACCCCCCGCAAAATCACCTCGCCGCCGGGCGGCGTAAATTTGATCGAGTTGCTCAGCAGGTTCGCCACCGCTTCGAATAGCAACGCGCGGTCGCCATTCAGTGGAGGCAAGACGTCAGGTAATTGCAGCTTGAAAACCAGTTCGCCTTCTTCTGCCAACGGCAGATAAAAGTCGTGCAGCTCTTGCAACAACAGCACCGGATCCAGCTGCACAAAATCCGAACGGCGTTGACGATCTTCCAGCTCGGAAATCCGCAACAACCCTCGAAAGCGCGCCATCAAGGTGTCCGCTTCACCGAGCACTGAGTCCAGTTGCACCGCCAGCGTCGAACCCTCATCAGCCTGTTGCTGAATCCGGTACAGCTGCGCCCGCAGGCGGGTCAGCGGCGTGCGCAGGTCGTGGGCAATGTTGTCGCAGACGCCCTTGACCTCGTTCATCAAACGTTCGATACGTTCGAGCATGGCGTTGACGATGGCGGCGAGCATGTCCAGCTCATCGCGGCGATTGGACAATGGCAGACGGCGGGTCAAGTCGCCGGCGACGATGGCCTCGGCGCTGGCCTGGATCGCACGAATCCGCCGCAACGGACGCCGCCGCAACAGGTGCCAACCGGCGATACCGGGCAAGATGGTCAGCGTCACACCCCAGAACAATGCGTGAAGAATGATCCGGGTCACGGCAAACAACGAACCGTTATCCCGCACCAGCACGAGCCAGCGACCGTCCTTCGTCTGGGTCGCTACCGCGTCGCAGCTGTCGGCGGGCAGGCTTGGGTCGTCAGAATCTGCGCAGTCGTCGAGCATGTGAATCTTGCCGTCCAGCGGCAGGCCTTCGGGAATGTGTCGCAGGGCGCCATTGAGGTAGCGATGCTGACCATCGAACAGGCCATAAGCGTCGATGCCGCGAATGTCGAAGGTCATGCTGACGGCGAGGGCGTCCGCCAATTGTTCGCCCTTAAAATGCGAAAACAAATGCTGACGTTGCATCAGCGAGTGTTTGGCCAGGTTGTCCAGGTAGGCGGAAACCTCGTAGTACATGACCCCCATGAGAATCCCGCTCCAGAGCACGAACAGCGAACTGTAGAGCGCCAGCAAACGGCTGCTGGATGAACGCCAGCCGTTAGAGGGGTTCAGCAATGACATAACCCGAGCCTCGCACGGTCCGAATCAGTGGGACATTGCCTGGCGGGTCGATCTTCTTGCGCAGCCGGCCGATGTGCACGTCGATCAGGTTGGTGCCGGGGTCGAAGTGGTAACCCCAGACCTCTTCGAAAATCATCATCCGCGACAGAATCTGCCCGGTGTTGCGCATCAGGAATTCCAGCAATTTGTACTCGGTGGGCAACAGCGTCAGCAGCTGACCGTCGCGGCTGGCTTCATGGCTGATCAGGTTCAGCTCCAGATCCGCCACCCGCAACGTGGTGGCCTGGGCGGTCACGGTGTTCTGGCGGCGCAGCAGGACTTCGACCCGGGCGGCCATTTCATCGGTGGCGAACGGTTTTGTCAGGTAATCGTCACCGCCCGCGCGCAAGCCGCGCACACGCTCATCGACGTCGGAGAGGGCGCTGATCATCAGGATTGGCGTGGCCACACCCATGGTCCGCAGCGTGGTGACAATCGCCAGACCATCGAGCTCGGGCAGCATGCGGTCGAGGGTGATCAGGTCGTAGTTGCCGCTGACCGCACGCGCAAGACCTTCGCGGCCGTTGTCGACCCAATCCACGTCGAGGCCGTGGCTGCTCAATTCGGCGACGATTTCCCGGGCAGTCACGGCGTCGTCTTCGATGGTCAAGATGCGGGTCATAGGGCGGGCCTGATTAGGAGTACTCAACATTGAGCGGCATTTTGCCAAGAAATGGGTACAGGCTTTCTAAATAAAACTTCATGCAGGTACCTTTTTAGTCAATGCATAAAACCCGCTCCTACATACCGCTTCCTTGCAAATTGCATGGCCATTGGAAGTTCAAATTTTATAAGTGATTGAAAAAAAGCGATTTATTTAAAGTTGGCGAATGGCACGGTGACTGCACTTCTCCCGTTGAAGAGTTGTAACACCATCTTTCCTGCCTGGAGCGATATAACAATGAATAGATCCCCTGATGGTTTCTATCCTGTCGCAGAAGAAACGACCACGCTCTCTGGCGTGTCCTGGGGAGCGATCTTCGCAGGGGCCGCTGCGGCGGCGGCGTTGTCGCTGATCCTCGTGTTGCTCGGCTTTGGCCTGGGTTTTTCGGCAGTGTCGCCTTGGGCCAATGAAGGCGTCAGCGCCAAGGGCCTGGGCATTTCTACGATTGTCTGGCTGGCCGTTACCCAAATCGTGGCTTCCGGGCTTGGCGGTTATATTGCCGGTCGTCTGCGGGTGAAGTGGGCGAACATGCACGGTGATGAGGTTTACTTCCGTGACACCGCCCATGGCTTCCTGGCCTGGTGCGTGGCGACCCTGGTGACGGCGACGCTGGTGGTCGGCTCGGTCAGCAGCATTGTCAGCGGTGGCGTGCAGGCCGGGGCGAGTGTGGTCGGTGGCGCTGCGAGTGCCGCGACTCAGGCGGCGGGTACCGCTGCCAGCAACACTGGCAGTGACCAGTACGGTTACTTCGTCGACAGCCTGTTCCGCGATGATCGTCCGGCTGCGGTCAGTGATGACGCCGTTCATGCCACGGTGACGCGCATCTTCGTGCGCAGCCTGAGCAATGGCGGTCAACTGGCTGCCGAAGACCGCACCTACCTGGCGCAACTGGTCGCCCAACGGACCAACCTCACTCAAGCGGACGCGGAACGTCGCGTTGATGAAGTGTATGCCCGCACGCAAAAAGCCGTGGCCGACGCCAAACTCGCCGCCCGACAAGCCGCCGACACCGCCGCCAAAGTCGCTGCCTGGACTTCGCTGTGGATGTTCATTGCGCTGCTGATCGGTGCGTTTTTCGCCAGCCTCGCGGCAACCTTTGGCGGCCGTCGTCGGGATGCCGTGGTGTATCTGGAATCCGACGCTTACGTGACCACCACTTCACAGCCTGTTCGCTAACCCAGGAGAACTACCATGCGCTCACTACTGCTGTTCTTTCTCGGCGTACCGATCCCGATCATCATCCTGATCGCCCTGTTCATGCACTGATCCTCTGAGGCTCATGCCTCTGCCGCTTCTGCCTCGGGTAGAAGCGGCATTTTGCGTTTTGAGGGGCGGAGCAAAGTCAAAAGCTCATTCGATCGGCGTACTGGCGAAATCCTCAAGCCCCTCGGCATACGCCGTAAACGCACTGATCTGTGGAAACCGATTCACATCCACCTGATCCGGCACCACCAGGTTGGTGAAACTCCACGCCACCGCCAACGTAATCCCGTCTTGAGCAATCGAACCGTCAGTCTTCAACGGCTGCATCTCCAGCTCCCGCTCCAGCGCCGAATAGGCGGCAGCCAACTGTCCTTCGACCCGCTCCACCCACGGTTCAAACTGAATGTCCGCCGGCCGCAGGTTGCGTTCGTAGTAAAGCTGCACCGACTTTTCGCACGCCGCCAACGCCAGACCGATCAGGCGCAGCGAGCGCAAGCGTTGAGCGAGATCGCTGGGCATCAGGCTGTTGCCAGGCAGGGCCAAGGCTTCCAGGTAATCGATGATCAGCGTCGAGTCGATCAACACCTCGCCGTCGTCGAGCACCAGAGTGGGCGCTTTGACCACCGGGTTGATCTGCTGGAATTGCTCGAAATGCCGAAACACCGAAACCGACTGGTGTTCCAGTGGGATGCCAAGGCGTTTGGCAGAGATGGCGACGCGCCGCACATAGGGTGAATCCAGCATGCCGATCAGCTTCATTGAACCGCTCCTTCAGATGTCCATTTCGGGATGGACTACCTTAGCTGAGGTTCAGCGAGCTGCAAACGGCGTGCTGCTAATCCTCGAATCCGACCTGTTCGTGAATCTCATCGACCTTCAATTCCAGCCGATAGGCCACAGCGATAAACAGCGCCTGGCACAGGCACAGTGTCGCACTCAATGACCGGAAGGCAAACGAACTGCCTTCGTTGACCAGCAGCACGGAGTTGGCGCGCTTGGCCAGGGGCGAGAGGTTGCTGTCGGTGATGATCAGGGTTTTGGCCTGATGGTGTTGGGCGATGCGCAGGCAGTGCTGGGTTTCCTTGCCGTAGGGCGTGAAACTGATGGCGATCACCAGGTCATTGGCGCGCACGCTGCGCATCTGCTCGCGGTAGCTGCCGCCGAGCCCCGAGACCAGATGGATACGCTTGTTGGTGTGCTGCAGGTTGTAAACCAGGTAGTCGGCCACCGCGAACGAACGGCGCACTCCGACCACGTAGATGTTGTCGGCATTCACCACCAGATCCACGGCCTTGTCGAAGGCCTGGTCATCCAGTTCCAGCCCCAGGCGTTCGATGCCCGACAGGGTCGCATTGATGCACTCGCGCGCCAGGTCGCCGCCGCTGGCCTTCTGCGACTTGTTGGCAATCATGCTGCGAATGCGCTGCTGGTAGTTCTGCACCGGCGTGGTCTTGTGGGTATAGGCCTCGCGGAACAGCGCCTGCATTTCGCTGAAGCCGCTGAATCCGAAGCGCTGGGAAAACCGCACGATCGCCGACGGGTGCACTTCACACTCACGGGCGATGTCGCTGATGCGGTCGACCATGATCCGGTCGCTCTGCTGGCTCATGTAACTGGCGATGCGTTTGAGCTGGCGCGGCAGGCTTTCGTATTCGTTGGTGATCAGCTGCAGCAGACGCTCGGCATTGATCGGGGGGCTGGCGAGATCGCTGTCGGGCGTGCTCTCGGTCGTCGCCGGCTGATCGGTGCGGGTCATAAGGAATCCTTCTGGCTTGTTCTTACAGGGACGACAGAGAGCGTCATCCCCTGACAATAGGTTGGCTGTGCGCAGTCTACAGGGTAGGCCGGAATAAAATCTTGAGCTTGCGGTCAGTACGAGGTTTGCTGAAACGATGCACTGCCACTGGAATGCTTGTACTCAAGCTTATTGGAAAAAATATTCCACATAAAAAATATTTAGAATAATTATTGATTGTTCGGTCCCGGACGTTTTAGTCTGCATCCACCAAGCGTGTTCGGCGCGACCTTCGCCCCGAACGCAGGCTGATAAAAATAACAGGAGCCAACATGGGCCAGACTCGTTTTGCCAGTGGGCGTCAATTGGATCTGATTTGCCTGGGGCGCCTTGGCGTCGACCTCTATGCGCAGCAAGTCGGGGCGCGGTTGGAAGATGTTTCAAGCTTCGCCAAATACCTCGGCGGGTCGTCCGCCAACATCGCTTTCGGCACGGCTCGGTTGGGTCTGAAATCGGCGATGCTGAGCCGGGTAGGGGACGACCATATGGGCCGCTTCCTCGTTGAATCCCTGGCCCGCGAAGGTTGCGACGTCAGCGGCATCAAGGTCGATCCGGAACGCCTGACCGCCATGGTCCTGCTGGGCCTCAAGGATCGCGAAACTTTTCCTTTGGTCTTCTACCGCGAAAACTGCGCCGACATGGCGCTGCGGGCCGAAGACATCAGCGAAGCCTTCATTGCCTCCAGCAAAGCCTTGCTGATCACCGGCACCCATTTCTCCACCGACGGCGTCTACAAGGCGAGCATCCAGGCGCTGGATTACGCCGAGAAGCACAACGTCAAACGGGTGCTGGACATCGACTATCGCCCCGTACTCTGGGGCCTGGCCGGCAAGGCCGACGGCGAAACCCGTTTCGTCGCCGACCAGAACGTCAGCCAGCATGTGCAGAAACTCCTCCCGCGTTTCGAGCTGATCGTCGGCACTGAAGAAGAGTTTTTGATTGCCGGCGGGTCCGAGGATTTGCTCACCGCACTGCGCAATGTTCGCCGCCTGAGCGCGGCGACCCTGGTGGTCAAGCTCGGCCCGCAGGGTTGCACGGTGATTCACGGGGTGATCCCGGTATGTCTTGAAGACGGCGCCATTTACCCCGGCGTTCGGGTGGAAGTCTTGAACGTGCTGGGGGCCGGCGATGCGTTCATGTCCGGCTTCCTCGCCGGTTGGCTGGAGGAAGCGAGCGACGAGCGCTGCTGTCAGTTGGCCAATGCCTGCGGCGGTCTGGTGGTGTCGCGCCATGCCTGTGCGCCGGCCATGCCGACCCGCGCCGAACTCGACTATCTGTTTAACAGCCCGGTGCCGATTACCCGGCCGGATCAGGACGCGGTGTTGCAGCGTCTGCATCAGGTCAGCGTGCCGCGCAAACAGTGGAAGCAGCTGTTCATTTTTGCTTTCGACCATCGCGGGCAACTGGTGGAGCTGGCGCACAAGGGCGGCCGCGACCTGAACGCCATCGGCGAACTCAAGCAACTGTTTATCAAAGCCGTGGAGCGGGTCGAAGCCGATTTGCGCGAGCAGGGCATCGAGGCCGATGTCGGGCTGCTGGCCGATCAACGCTTCGGCCAGGACTCGCTGAACGCCGCCACCGGTCGCGGCTGGTGGGTGGCGCGTCCGGTGGAAGTGCAAGGTTCGCGGCCATTGGCCTTCGAACATGGTCGCTCCATCGGTAGCAACCTGATCGCCTGGCCGCAGGAACAAATCATCAAGTGCCTGGTGCAATTCCATCCCGACGACGAACCGCTGCTGCGACTGGAACAGGAAGCGCAGATCAAGGGTTTGTATCAGGCCTCCCAGGTCAGTGGTCATGAGCTGCTGCTGGAAATCATCCCGCCCAAGGATCACCCGTCGACGCATCCGGACGTGCTGTATCGCGCGCTGAAACGCCTCTACAACCTGGGCATTTACCCGGCGTGGTGGAAGATCGAAGCGCAGAGCGCCGAGGAGTGGAAACAACTCGACGAGCTGATTCAGGCGCGTGATCCGTACTGCCGAGGCGTGGTGTTGCTGGGGCTGAATGCACCGGCGGCGGCACTGGCCGAAGGGTTTCAACAGGCCAGCCAGAGCCAGACTTGCCGTGGTTTCGCCGTGGGCCGCACGATTTTCCAGGAGCCGAGCCGCGCGTGGATGGCCGGTGAAATCGACGATGAAGCGCTGATCCGTCAGGTGCAGGGCACGTTTGTCGAACTGATCGATGCCTGGCGCACGGCCCGGGCCTGATGGACTGACGCAAATCAAATGTGGGAGCGGGCTTGCTCGCGAAGGCGGTGTATCAGGTGACATTAATGTTGAATGTGCCGCCGTCTTCGCGAGCAAGCCCGCTCCCACAGGGGGTCAGCGTAGGTCTTACTGATTTGTGTAAAACAATAAAAGGTGCAGCCATGCCCGCTATTCGAATTGGCATCAACCCGATCTCCTGGAGCAACGACGACCTGCCGTCCCTCGGTGGCGAGACGCCGCTGAGCACCGCCCTGAGTGAAGGCAAGGAAATCGGCTACGAAGGTTTCGAACTCAACGGCAAATTCCCCAAGGACGCCAAGGGTGTCGGCGATGTACTGCGCCCCTACGACCTGGCGCTGGTGTCCGGCTGGTATTCCAGCCGTCTGGCCCGTCGCTCGGTGGCCGAAGAAATCGACGCCATCGGCAGCCATGTCGAGCTGTTGGCGAAGAACGGCGCGAAGGTGCTGGTGTACGGTGAAGTCGCCGACTCCATTCAAGGCCAGCGCATTCCACTGGTTGAACGCCCACGTTTCCACACCGAACAGGCCTGGCAGGAATACGCCGACAAGCTCACCGAACTGGCGCGCTTCACCTTGTCCCAAGGCGTGCGCCTGGCCTACCACCACCACATGGGCGCCTACGTCGAATCCCCGGCCGACATCGACAAGTTGATGGCGTTGACCGGCAGTGAAGTCGGCCTGCTGTTCGACTCGGGCCATTGCTATATGGGCGGTGGCGAACCGTTGCAGGTGCTGCGCAAACACATCGAACGCATCTGCCACGTGCATTTCAAGGACGTGCGCAAACCGGTGGTGCAACTGGCGCGCAACAACCTGTGGAGCTTTCCGGACTGCATCATCAACGGCACGTTCACTGTGCCCGGCGATGGCGACATCGACTTCGGCGCCTTGCTCGACGTGCTGCTGTCGGCCGGTTACCACGGCTGGTTGGTGGTCGAAGCCGAGCAGGACCCGGCGGTGGCGCCAAGTTATGTCTACGCCAAAAAAGGCCACGACACCTTGCGTGCGCTGCTCGACGAGAGGATTGCGCTATGAGCCTGCTGGTCAAAAGCAACGCCCGTGGCCGGACCATGGTCGAGTTGGGCAAAGGTGAGCTGGAATACGTCGGCTTCGCCGCTTACCGCCTGAGTCTGGGCGAAACCTTGCCGGTGTCGGCCAGTGATAAAGAACTGTGCCTGGTGCTGCTCAGCGGTCGAGTCAGCATCAAGGGCGAAGCGCCGGGGCAGGGCGCGTTCGACTGGGACAACATCGGCGATCGTCAGTCGGTGTTCGAAGACAAATCCCCGTTCGCCGCGTACTTGCCACCCGGCAGTCAGGCGCAAGTGGTCGCGCTCAGCGATGTGCAAATTGCTGTGTGCGCCGCGCCCGGTTCAACGAGCAATGGCCTCGGCCCACGGCTGATCAAACCCGACAGCATGAAGCGCAGCGTGCGCGGCAAAGGCGCCAACACCCGTTACGTCTGCGACATTCTGCCTGACACCGAGCCAGCCTATTCGCTGCTGGTGGTGGAAGTGCGCACGCCTTCCGGCCACTCGTCGAGCTACCCGCCGCACAAGCACGACACCGACGATTTGCCGCACCAGAGTTTTCTTGAAGAAACCTATTACCACCAGATCAACCCGCCCCAGGGCTTCGTGTTCCAGCGGGTGTACACCGATGACCGCAGCATCGATCAGGCCATGGCCGTGGAAAACAGCGACCTCGTGGTCGTGCCCAAGGGCTATCACCCGGTCAGCGTGCCGTACGGCTACGAGTCGTATTACCTGAACGTGATGGCCGGCCCGAAACGTGTCTGGCAGTTCCATAACGATCCGCAGCACAGTTGGCTGCTTGATCTCTGAATTCCTACCTTTACACGGAGAACACGATCAATGAGCAACGCCCCGGTCATCGGCCACTACATCCACGGTCAAGTGCAAGACAGCGGCAGCGAGCGGTTCAGCAATGTCTTCAATCCCGCCACTGGCAGCGTTCAGGCGCGCGTCGGGCTGGCCAGCCAGAAGACCGTCGACGAAGCCGTCGCCTCGGCCCTGAAAGCCTTTCCGCAATGGTCCGAGCAATCGTCCCTGCGCCGTTCGCGGGTGATGTTCAAGTTCAAGGAATTGCTCGACCACCATCACGATGAGCTGGCAGAAATCATCAGCCGCGAACACGGCAAGGTGTTTTCGGACGCGAAAGGCGAAGTCACCCGGGGCATCGAAATCGTCGAGTACGCCTGCGGTGCGCCGAACCTGCTGAAAACCGAGTTCAGCGACAACATCGGCGGCGGTATCGATAACTGGAACCTGCGTCAGCCGCTGGGCGTCTGTGCCGGCGTGACGCCGTTCAACTTCCCGGTGATGGTGCCGCTGTGGATGATCCCGCTGGCGCTGATCACCGGTAACTGCTTCATCCTCAAGCCGTCCGAGCGCGACCCGTCCGCCAGTGTGCTGATGGCCCGTCTGTTGAGCGAAGCCGGTTTGCCGGATGGTGTGTTCAACGTGGTTCAGGGCGACAAGACCGCGGTCGACGCGTTGCTGCAACACCCGGACATCGAGGCGATTTCCTTTGTCGGCTCGACGCCGATTGCCGAGTACATCCACCAGCAAGCCACCTCCCGCGGCAAGCGCGTGCAGGCACTGGGCGGGGCGAAGAATCACATGATCGTCATGCCCGATGCGGATCTGGATCAAGCGGCGGATGCCTTGATCGGCGCGGCTTACGGCTCGGCCGGCGAGCGCTGCATGGCGATTTCGATTGCCGTGGCGGTGGGCGATGTCGGCGACCAGTTGATTGCCAAACTGCTGCCGCGTATCGATCAACTGAAAGTCGGCAACGGCCTGAACGGCGACAGCGACATGGGGCCGCTGGTGACCGCCGAGCACAAGGCCAAAGTCGAAGGTTTCATCGACGAAGGCGTGGCCCAGGGCGCGCAGCTGATCGTTGATGGCCGCCACTTCAAGGTGCCGGACGCCGAGAACGGCTTCTTCGTCGGCGCGACGCTGTTCGACAACGTCACGACCGATATGAGCATCTACCAGCAGGAAATTTTCGGCCCGGTGCTGGGCATCGTGCGGGTGCCGGACTTCGCCAGCGCCGTCGCGTTGATCAACGCCCACGAGTTCGGCAACGGCGTGTCCTGTTTCACCCGCGACGGCGGCATCGCCCGAGCCTTCGCCCGCACGATCAAGGTCGGCATGGTTGGCATCAACGTGCCGATTCCGGTGCCGATGGCCTGGCACTCTTTCGGCGGCTGGAAACGCTCGCTGTTCGGCGATCACCACGCTTACGGCGAAGAAGGCATCCGCTTCTACAGCCGTTACAAAAGCGTGATGCAGCGCTGGCCCGACAGCATTGCCAAGGGCCCTGAATTCAGCATGCCGACGGCCAACTGATTCACCTGTGCGGAGAACAACAATAATGAGCAAACCCCTGCGTTTCGCCCTGAACCGTATGGTCGCCCCACGTTTGTCCCTGCCCGCGTTCATCGAGCTGGCGGTGACCCTCAAGGCCGACGCCATCGAAATTCGCAACGACCTTAAAGGCGTCGAGATCGAAGACGGCACCGCCCCCGAGCGCGTCCGTGAGTTGTGTGCCGCCAAGGGCATTACCGTGCTGTCGATCAACGCGCTGTATCCGTTTGATGTATGGAATGACGAGCGTCGTGTGCAGGCCCTGAAGCTCGCCGCTTATGCGCGTGATTGCGGCGCTCAAGGGTTGGTCATGTGTCCGCTCAATGACCGTGCCGACCCGCGTAATGAGGCCGCACGTGCTTCAGGTCTGCGCACGGCGTTGAGTGAGCTGGCGCCGATCCTGCGGGACTGCGGCATTCTCGGTTTCATCGAACCGCTGGGTTTCGAAGAATGCTCGCTTCGCCGCAAGCGCACGGCAGTGGACGCGATCAAGGCCATCGGCGGGCTGGATGTGTTCCGTGTGGTTCACGACACCTTTCACCATCACCTGGCCGGCGAGCATGAATTTTTCCCCGAGCTGACCGGGCTGGTGCACATCTCCGGTGTCGAAGATGCCGAGGCCCCGTTGGCGACCATTCGCGACGGCCACCGGGTGTTGGTGGGCGAGGGCGACATCCTTGGCAGCGCGGCGCAAATCGACACCTTGCTCAGCAGCGGTTACAGCGGCTACCTGTCGTTCGAACCGTTTGCCGACAGCGTCCATGGCCTGGCGGATATCCAGCAGGCGATCGGCGCGAGCATGGATCACCTGAAGAACTCTTTGGCCTGAAAGGTGCGGTTATGACCACAACAAGACTGACCATGGCCCAGGCCCTGGTGAAATTCCTCGATAACCAGTACATCGAGGTCGATGGGGTTCAAAGCAAATTCGTCGCCGGGGTCTTTACCATATTCGGTCACGGTAATGTGCTGGGCCTGGGGCAGGCCCTGGAGCAGGACAGTGGCGACCTGATCGTCCATCAAGGTCGCAACGAGCAAGGCATGGCCCACGCGGCCATCGGTTTTGCCAAGCAACACCTGCGGCGCAAGATCTACGCCTGCTCTTCATCGGTAGGGCCGGGCGCGGCGAACATGCTGACCGCCGCCGCGACGGCGACTGCCAACCGCATTCCCTTGCTGCTGTTGCCTGGCGATGTCTATGCCTGCCGCCAGCCGGACCCGGTGCTGCAACAGATCGAGCAGTTCCACGACCTGAGCATCAGCACCAACGACGCGTTCAAGGCCGTGAGCAAATACTGGGACCGCATCAACCGTCCCGAGCAGTTGATGACGGCGGCGATCCACGCCATGCGTGTGCTCACCGACCCCGCCGAAACCGGTGCGGTGACCCTGGCCTTGCCACAAGATGTGCAAGCCGAGGCCTACGACTACCCCGATTACTTCCTGCAAAAACGCGTGCACCGCATCGAGCGTCGTCCGGCGACTGAAGCGATGCTGGGTGATGCGCTGGCGCTGTTCAAAGGCAAGCGCAAGCCGCTGATCATTTGCGGTGGCGGGGTCAGATACTCTGGCGCCAATGCCGCCTTGCAGGCGTTTGCCGAGCGCTTCGATATTCCCTTCGCCGAAACCCAGGCCGGCAAGAGTGCGGTGGTGTCCAGTCACCCGCTGAACGTTGGCGGGATTGGTGAAACCGGCTGTCTGGCGGCGAATCTGTTAGCCAGGGATGCGGATCTGATCATCGGAGTCGGCACCCGCTACAGCGATTTCACCACCGCGTCGAAATCCCTGTTCCAGCACCCGGACGTGCAATTTCTCAACCTCAACATCAGCCCCTGCGATGCCCTGAAACTCGACGGTGTGCAACTGCTGGCGGACGCCAAAGTCGGCTTGCAAGCCCTGGCTGAAGCCTTGGGCGATTACCGTTCTGCGTGGGGTGATCAACCGGGGCAAGCCAAGGCGCAACTGGACGAGGAAGTCGACCGTATCTATCAGGTCGAATACCAGAGCAAAGACTTCATCCCGGAAATCAACGACCACATGGACCCGGCGGTGCTGCGCGAATTCATCGAGCTGACCGGTTCCTGCCTGACCCAGAGCCGTGTGCTCGGTGTGCTCAATGAAACCCTCGCCGATGACGCCGTGATCGTCGCCGCCGCCGGCAGTCTGCCCGGTGACTTGCAGCGCAGCTGGCGCAGCAAGGGGGTGAACACCTATCACGTCGAGTACGGCTATTCCTGCATGGGTTATGAAGTGAACGCCGCGCTGGGCGTGAAACTCGCCGAGCCGGATCGCGAGGTCTACGCGCTGGTCGGCGACGGCTCCTACATGATGCTGCATTCCGAACTGGCGACCTCGATTCAGGAGCGACGCAAGATCAACGTGGTGTTGCTCGACAACATGACCTTCGGTTGCATCAACAACCTGCAGATGGAACACGGCATGGACAGCTTCGGCACTGAGTTCCGTTTCCGCAACCCGGAAACCGGCAAGCTCGACGGCGGTTTCGTGCCGGTGGATTTCGCCATGAGCGCAGCGGCCTATGGCTGCAAGACCTACAAGGTGAACACTGTTGAAGAGCTGCAAGCTGCATTGGCCGATGCGCGATTGCAGACCGTGTCGACGCTGATCGACATCAAGGTTCTGCCAAAAACCATGATTCACGGCTACCTGTCGTGGTGGCGGGTCGGTGTGGCGCAAGTCTCCACCAGTGCCCGCACCGATGCGGTGGCCAAGACCCTGAATGAACGACTGGCCAAGGCCCGTCAGTACTGATTGCCCCTGAAACGAACAACTACTACTCCAGGAGTCTTTATATGTCTTTAAAGCTAGGCGTCATCGGCACCGGGGCCATCGGCCAGGATCACATTCGTCGTTGCAGCCAGACCTTGCTCAATAGCCAGGTCGTTGCAGTGACCGACATCAACTTGCAGCAAGCCGCGAAGGTCGTTTCCGACCTGAAGCTGACCGCCGAGATCTATCCCGACGGCCACGCGCTGATCAAGGCGCCCGAAGTCGAAGCGATCCTCGTCACCTCCTGGGGCCCGAGTCACGAAGAGTTCGTGCTGGCGGCGATTGCCGCGGGTAAACCGGTGTTCTGCGAGAAGCCGCTGGCGGTCACCGCTGAAGGCTGCCGCAAGATCGTCGAGGCCGAAGTGGCCCACGGCAAGCGCTTGGTCCAGGTCGGTTTCATGCGTCCTTACGATGAAGGTTATCGCGCACTCAAAGCGGTGATCGACAGCGGTCAGATTGGTGAGCCATTGATGTTGCACTGCGCGCACCGCAACCCGACCGTGGGTGAGAACTACAAGACCGACATGGCAATCACCGACACGCTGATCCATGAGCTGGATGTGTTGCGCTGGTTGCTCGACGACGATTACGTGTCGGTGCAAGTGGTATTCCCGCGCAAGAGCAGCAAGGCACTCGCACATTTGAGAGACCCGCAGATCGTGCTGCTGGAAACCGCCAAGGGCACGCGCATCGACGTGGAAGTGTTCGTTAACTGCCAATACGGCTACGACATCCAGTGCGAAGTGGTGGGGGAGACCGGCATCGCCAAACTGCCGGAGCCGTCGCAGGTTCAGTTGCGCAGCGGGGCGAAGTTGTCCAACGCGATTTTGATGGATTGGAAGGATCGGTTTATTGCCGCGTATGACGTTGAGTTGCAGGCGTTCATCGATGGTGTGCGGGCCGGGCAGGTCGGTGGGCCATCGGCGTGGGACGGGTTTGCCGCCGCAGTCGCTGCGGATGCCTGCATCGAGGCGCAGAACAGCGGAGCCATCGTCAAAGTTGCTCTCCCTGACCGCCCACACTTCTACGGCTAACCCCGACTCCTTGTGGGAGCGAGCTTGCTCGCGATGACGGCGGTACTTTCAAAATAGATGTGACTGTCAGACCGCTATCGCGAGCAAGCTCGCTCACAGGGTCTGCGTTCCATAAGGAGAATATTTCATGCGTATCGGACTTGTCGGTTACGGCCATGGCGGCCGGTTTTTCCATGCTCCGCTGATCAGCAGTTTGCCGACGGCGACGTTCGTTGGTGTGGTCACCCGTTCACCGGAACGCCGACAATTGCTGGCGGCCGAGCACCCAGGGGTGCCAGCGTTCGACAGCATCGGCCAACTGGTGGAGGCCGGGATCGATGTGCTGGTGGTGTCCACACCGCTCAAGGGCCGACCAGCGCTGGTGCTCGATGGCATCGAACACGGTGTGGCGGTGGTCAGCGACAAACCGTTCGCCGCTGACGCGCAGCAAGCCCAAACCCTGATCACCATGGCCGAGCGCCAGGGCGTGCAGCTCAGCGTCTACCAGAACCGTCGCTGGGACTCGGACTTCCTGACCGTGCGCAAACTCATCGAATCCGGTGCGCTGGGTCAGATCACTCGTTTCGAATCGCGGATCGAGCGTTACTCACCGCAGGTGGTGAATAACGGCAGTGGCGGTGGCTTCCTGCGCGATCTCGGTAGCCATCTGGTGGATCAGGCGTTGTTGTTGTTCGGCCCGGTGACACGGGTCTACGCCGAACTGGACTACCAGGAAAAAGGCCAGGTCTTCGATAACGGCTTCTTTGTGGCCCTGACCCATGCCAGTGGCGTCACCTCCCACCTGGGCGGCAGTTGCCTGCAAAACACCCCCGGCCCGCGCTTTCGGGTGACCGGCACCCAAGGCTGTTACAGCGTCGACGGTCTGGACGGGCAAGAAGCATCGGCACTCGCCGGGCTCTCGCCGAAATCCGAAGGGGAGCGCTGGGGTGTTGAAGAACATCGTCGCTGGGGTTGGTTCGAACAGGGTGAAGTGCGCGAGCGGGTTCCCTCCGAACGCGGTTGCTGGAATCAGTTCTATTTACAGCTACAAGCCGCATTGCAGAGCGGTGGCCCGCTGCCTGTGGACGCCCGTGATGCACTGGCAACCACCCGCGTGCTAGACGCTGCGCGACTGAGCGCCGAGCGGCATCAAGTGGTGGAATTGAGCCCGTTCAAGAGCCATGGAATAAAATCAGAATAAAATTCTAAAATGAGTTGATATAGAAAATATTTTCTAATAAAGTCATTTTCAGCGACCTGCCTCGCAACCTGTTTCAACCCTTTTCCCGCTTGCCTGCTTACTGAAATCGTCACGCCTCATCCATAAAACCAACAAGAATGTGGAGAAAGACTTTTCATGAAGACCAAGACCCGCTTCGCCTCACTTGCCTTGTCCCTGATGTTCGCCAGTAGCGCGGCGCTCGCCGATATGAAGATCGGCGTCAGCATGTCCCAATTCGATGACACCTGGCTGACCTACCTGCGCGAATCCATGGACAAGAAAGCCAAGTCCTATCCCGAGGGCGTACAGCTGCAATTCGAAGACGCCCGCAGCGACGTGGTCAAGCAGTTGAGTCAGGTCGAAAACTTCATCAGCCAGAAGGTCGATGCCATCGTGGTCAACCCGGTGGATACCGCCGCCACCCGTAAAATCACCGAAGCCGCCGTCAAGGCCGGCATCCCGCTGGTCTACGTCAACCGCCGCCCCGATGACCTGAAGCTGCCCAAAGGCGTAGTGACTGTCGCCTCCAACGATCTGGAGGCCGGTGAAATGCAGATGCAGTACCTGGCCGACAAAATGGGCGGCAAGGGCGACATCGTGATTCTGCTGGGCGACCTCGCGAACAACTCCACCACCAACCGCACCAAGGGCGTCAAAGACGTGCTGGCCAAATACCCGAACATCAAGATCGAGCAGGAGCAGACCGGGACCTGGTTGCGGGATAAAGGCATGACCCTGGTCAACGACTGGCTGACCCAGGGCCGCAAGTTTGACGCGGTCATAGCCAACAACGACGAAATGGCGATTGGTGCTGCGATGGCCCTGCAACAGGCCGGCATTGAGAAGGGCAGTGTGCTGATCGCCGGTGTCGACGGTACGCCGGACGGCTTGAACGCAATCAAGAAAGGCAACATGGCGGTCTCGGTATTCCAGGACGCCAAGGGTCAGGCCGACGGTTCGATCGACACCGCCGTGAAAATGGCCAAGAACGAACCGGTTGAACAGGCCGTGTGGGTGCCATACCGCTTGATCACCCCGCAAAACGTCGACACGTTCAAATAGCCCGTCGGTTCAATAACAACAATAAATACGCAAGGTGCGACCGCGACCTTGCTGATGGAGTACCTGATCATGTTCGCTTCAGCGACTGCTTCGAGCACCCCGTTGGTGGGTATCCAGCCAGCTGCGACACCTGTCGATGAGCCGTACCTGCTGGAGATCATCAACGTCAGCAAGGGATTTCCCGGTGTGGTGGCCTTGTCCGATGTGCAGCTTCGGGTACGCCCCGGTTCCGTGCTGGCCCTGATGGGCGAAAACGGCGCGGGCAAATCCACCCTGATGAAAATCATTGCCGGCATCTATCAGCCGGACGCCGGTGAATTGCGCCTGCGGGGCAAACCGGTGGTCTTCGAAACGCCATTGGCCGCGCTCCAGGCCGGGATCGCGATGATTCACCAGGAACTCAACCTGATGCCGCACATGAGCATCGCCGAGAACATCTGGATCGGCCGTGAGCAGCTCAACGGTTTCCACATGATCGACCACCGTGAAATGCATCGCTGCACGGCGAAACTGCTGGAACGCCTGCGGATCAACCTCGATCCGCAAGAGCAGGTCGGCAACCTGAGCATCGCCGAACGGCAGATGGTCGAGATCGCCAAAGCCGTGTCCTACGATTCCGACATCCTGATCATGGACGAACCGACCTCGGCCATTACCGACAAGGAAGTCGCGCATCTGTTCTCGATCATTGCCGACCTCAAGAGTCAGGGCAAAGGCATCATCTACATCACCCATAAAATGAACGAAGTGTTCAGCATCGCCGATGAAGTGGCGGTGTTCCGTGACGGCGCCTACATCGGTTTGCAGCGGGCCGACAGCATGGACGGCGACAGCCTGATTTCGATGATGGTCGGCCGCGAACTGAGCCAGTTGTTCCCGGTGCGTGAAAAGCCGATCGGCGATCTGCTGCTGTCGGTGCGCGACCTTAAACTGGACGGCATTTTCAAGGATGTTTCCTTCGACCTGCACGCCGGCGAGATCCTCGGCATTGCCGGGTTGATGGGCTCGGGGCGGACCAACGTCGCCGAAGCGATTTTCGGCATCACCCCGAGCGACGGTGGCGAGATTCGTCTCGACGGCGAAGTGCTGCGCATCAGCGATCCGCACATGGCGATCGAGAAGGGCTTCGCGTTACTGACCGAAGATCGCAAGCTCAGCGGCCTGTTCCCGTGCCTGTCGGTGCTGGAGAACATGGAGATGGCAGTGTTGCCGCATTACGCCGGCCACGGTTTCATCCAGCAAAAAGCCTTGCGCGCCCTGTGCGAAGACATGTGCAAGAAGCTGCGGGTCAAAACCCCGTCGTTGGAGCAGTGCATCGACACCTTGTCCGGTGGTAATCAGCAGAAGGCATTGTTGGCTCGCTGGCTGATGACCAATCCACGGATCCTGATTCTCGACGAGCCGACCCGCGGTATCGACGTCGGCGCCAAGGCCGAGATCTACCGGCTCATCTCCTGCCTCGCCAGCGAAGGCATGGCAGTGATCATGATTTCCTCGGAGCTGCCGGAAGTGCTCGGCATGAGCGACCGGGTGATGGTCATGCACGAGGGCGACCTGATGGGCACCCTCGACCGCAGCGAAGCGACCCAGGAACGAGTGATGCAATTGGCCTCGGGCATGTCCGCGGTTCACTAATGGATGCCGGCGTTGGTTGTGGCCAGCGTCGGCGACGCGATAGAAGGGTGAGTGTTTATGAACGCGATACTGGAAAACAAGCCAGCAACGGCACCGGTCAAGAGTCGCCGGCGCTTTCCGACCGAGTTGAGTATTTTCCTGGTGCTGATTGGCATCGGCCTGGTCTTTGAAGTGTTTGGCTGGATCGTGCGCGACCAGAGCTTCCTGATGAACTCCCAGCGTCTGGTGCTGATGATCCTACAGGTGTCGATCATCGGTCTGCTGGCGATCGGCGTGACCCAGGTCATCATCACCACCGGCATCGACCTGTCCTCCGGCTCGGTGCTGGCGCTGTCGGCGATGATCGCTGCCAGTCTGGCCCAGACCTCGGACTTCGCTCGGGCGGTGTTCCCCTCGCTGACTGACTTGCCAGTGTGGATCCCGGTAATTGCCGGGCTCGGGGTCGGTCTGCTGGCGGGGGCGATCAACGGCAGCATCATTGCCATCACCGGTATCCCGCCGTTCATTGCCACCCTCGGCATGATGGTCTCGGCCCGTGGCCTTGCGCGTTACTACACCGAAGGCCAACCGGTGAGCATGCTCTCGGATTCCTACACGGCGATCGGACACGGCGCGATGCCGGTGATCATTTTCCTGGTGGTCGCGGTGATCTTTCACATCGCCCTGCGTTACACCAAGTACGGCAAGTACACCTACGCCATCGGCGGCAACATGCAGGCGGCGCGTACCTCGGGGATCAACGTCAAGCGGCATCTGGTGATCGTCTACAGCATCGCCGGGTTGCTGGCAGGCCTGGCGGGTGTGGTGGCGTCGGCACGGGCCGCGACCGGGCAAGCCGGGATGGGCATGTCTTATGAGCTGGACGCGATTGCCGCAGCAGTGATCGGCGGCACCAGCCTGGCCGGCGGAGTAGGGCGCATCACCGGCACGGTCATCGGCGCACTGATCCTCGGGGTCATGGCCAGCGGTTTCACCTTCGTCGGCGTCGATGCTTACATTCAGGACATCATCAAAGGCCTGATCATCGTGGTGGCAGTGGTCATCGATCAGTACCGCAACAAGCGCAAACTCAAGCGCTGAGCCTCAGATAAAGCAGCCAATGCGCCACGCCTGACCCGCGTGGCGCAGCCGTTTGTCTTCTATATACAGCCGCTCGATTGAATTTCTTGCTATAAACGCACTCCGATAACCACCGCAAAGACTGCCATAGAGCACTTTCAGGGCTTTGTCGGACAAATTCGCTGTCTTTTCAGTTGCTGAGGCCTCAAGTCGGCCTTAGACTGCCGCCCCTCGTAAATTGAGTGCCGGGTGGCGCTTGGAATTAAACGGCGCCTTTCCGATGGCCAACCCAGGTCCGCCGGAACGCTCCCTAATTCGCCTTAATGCACGTTTTTTTATAGAGATATCAATGACAAAGGACAAGTTGCTGGCCATGCCGGCGGATGACTACATGAATGCCGAGCAACATGCTTTTTTCTCTGAGCTGTTGCAGAACATGAAAGTCGAAACCCATGAGCGCATCGAACAGAATCGCATCGCCATCGAAAGCCTGGATACCCCGGCCGATCCGGCCGACGCTGCTTCTGTTGAAGAAGAGCGCACCTGGCTGGTGAACGCGATCGATCGCGACCAGCGCATGCTGCCTCAGTTGGAACAGGCTCTGGAACGCATCAAGGAAGACAGCTTTGGCTGGTGCGACGACAGCGGCGAGGCCATTGGCCTGAAGCGCCTGCTGATCAGCCCGACCACCAAGTACTGCATCGAAGCTCAAGAGCGTCACGAACAGATCGACAAGCACCAGCGTCAGGCCTGATTTCGTAACGCCCCGCATCGCGGGCAAGCCTCACTCCTGTCAGGAGCAAGGCTTGCCCGCGATGCTTTTTTTCGTCTGCGAAAAACCCACGCATTTCTATTGATCTGCTGCAACGCCCACTACTAATGGACCATAGATAATGGCCTTGTAGTGGCGTTTAATGCCGATACAACAATTAAAATTATTCGTGGGGTGACGAAGATGACGCGTGACGGATCTGTGGTTGCGGCAGTGCCTGCACCCGTACTTTTGCCGAAAAACCTTTGGCTGACGCCGACCCTGCAAAGCATCGCCCTGATGCTGTTGTTGTGCGGCATGACGCTGGGCGGCTGGTCGCTTTACCTGGGCCTGCCATTGGCGGTGCTGGTGATATGGCTACCTCGCTTGCGCTCGCGCGCCATCCCTGAGGCAACCCCCGTCGACAGCGCCAGCGCGATTGCCGAGTTGACTCGCGATCTTTCCTACACCACCAGTCATAACGCGTTGTCTGCCGCCGGTGTGGCCTTTTCGGTCAAGCAACTGGCCGACAAACTGCAATCGCAGCTCGGTGCCGCGGCGCAGATTGTCAGCAACGCCGAAGTGATGATCGCTACCGAACAAGCCACCTCGACACTCAGTCGGGAAGCCCTCAGTGCGGCCAGCGAGGCTCATCGGAGCAGCGCGGCAGGGCGTACGGAGCTGATCGAGTCCATCGCCCGTATGCATCAACTCAGTCAGCGCGCCAGTAACAGCCGTGAACTGATCGAAGCCCTGAGCCTGCGCAGTGACGATATCCAACGGGTCACCCTGGTGATCCAGTCCATCGCCAGCCAGACCAATCTGCTGGCTTTGAACGCGGCTATCGAGGCGGCGCGGGCCGGCGAGCATGGTCGCGGATTTGCGGTGGTGGCCGATGAGGTTCGCGGTCTGGCCGCGCGTACCGCGACGGCCACCGGCGAAGTCGGGGAGATGGTCGCTGATATTCAGCAACGCACCGCGCAAGTGGTGGAGCAGATCCGTCAACTGTCCAGCGACCTAGACACCGGTGTCGAGCAGGTCGAACACACCGGTCAGCACCTGGAGAACATTGCACGTCTGGCTGCCGGCGTCGAAAGCCAGGTCGGGGAAATCGCCAGGGGCGCCGACACCAACCGCGAACAACTTGATAGCCTGTTTCACGCCATCGAACAGATGCGCAGCGACCTGGCGATCAGCGACCAACAGACCCAGCGCCTGGCCCAGGCCGCCGTGCAAATGGAAGGTCAGGCCGAAACCATCAGCGAACGCCTCGCCGAAGTCGGGCTGGATGACTACCACCAACGGATTTATGACCTGGCCCGCGAAGGCGCGAGTCAGATTGCGGCGCGCTTTGAAGCGGATATCGACGAGGGCCGCGTTAGCCTCGACGACCTGTTTGACCGCAATTACCAAACCATTGCCAACACCAGCCCGGCCAAGTACCAGACCCGCTTCGATCGCTACGCCGATCAGGTCTTGCCGGCGATCCAGGAACCCTTGTTGCCGCGTCATGAAGGTCTTGTGTTCGCCATCGCCTGTACGCAGCAGGGCTATGTGCCGACCCACAACAAGGTCTTCAGCCAACCACTGACCGGTGATGCGCAGGTCGATACCTTGCAGAACCGCACCAAACGCAAATTCGCCGACCGCACCGGGATTCGCTGCGGTAGTCACCAGCAGGCCGTACTGCTGCAAACCTACACCCGCGACACCGGTGAACTGATGCATGACCTCTCGGTGCCCATCATGCTCAAGGGCCGGCATTGGGGGGGGTTGCGGTTGGGTTACAAGCCGGAAAACCCTCGTTGAGGCCTCTCCCTACAGATGCAGGCTAGTGGATCTGATGCATCCGCAGGTTCAGGTCGTCGACCACCCGCGCCCAATCCGCGTCTTCACGCAATTGTTCTTTCAGGAAGCCTGCTTGCTGCGGGGTCCAGAACTCGGCATCGATGAGTTTCTTGTCGTCGGCCAGGGGTGAATGGCTGGCAATGAAATCGTCGATGGCCTTCTCGCTGGAGTCCAGACCGAGTTGGTCGAACAAGCCTTTCAAGTCATGTGTGGGTGAATCCATGTTCATCTCCTTCAGGTTGCTCAGTTGCATTGAGCGCGCAATCGGCAGTGCTGTGTCATTGCATCTGAGGGAACCGCGCGCCAAGAGTTCGATTGGGGTTTAGCAGCTTTCTGCGGATTCGCCACCATGATGGCACTAGGCTATTGCCTGTTGCGGTTTCAAGGATTACGATACCGTCGCGTTTTTGGCGTCACTTAGCCGCCACTCAAAGAGTTCGAACAAGGATGTAGGCGACACTCGCTCCCCAGGTTTACCGCCTTTCAGTGCTGAATTGCCCGTCCCTTGCGCGACTTTCTTTCGAGCCGACGTATCCCCGATCCCGCATGAAAAGGATGTATGCAGTGAAGCGTCTTGTTTATCTGATGGCCATCGCGCTAGGCCTGTCGTTGACTGGTTGTGTGTCTTTCACACCGCTGGGCCCCATCGGCGACCCCTTGAAACCCGCACCATCGACTCTTGATCGCAGTGCCGAGATCAGGGACGTGGTGATTTCCGCCCCCGAGCTGGACGATAAGGTGCGTGTCGCCGGCAGCCGGCAGTTGACCGAGCAGATCAGCACCTATGTCGACAAAAGCGATTACTTCAAGCGAATCGTGGTGTTCCCGGCCAAGGCGGGTGAGGACGACGTGGTGCTCAAGTTCAACCTGACTTCGCTAGCAGGCAAACGCACCATGCACCCGGCTTACATTCCCGGCGCGCTGGTGACCTTGACCCTCTGGATCTGGGTCGACGGTCCGATTTACGTCGATAAATACGACCTCGCGGGGGAGCTGATCATCGAAGACCGTCAGGGCAAGCAACTGGCCAGGTCGGTCGAGCAGGTCAAGCTCGACAAGAATGTCGGCCTGTGGAACGCCGATTACCTCAATCCCCGCCTGGGCGGTACCCAGTTGCGTGAGTTGATCGCTCACTTGTTGGCCGGCGCCACCCCTCAACTGCGTACACCGTCAAAGGAATTGGCAGCACATGAATAAGTACTTTTTGGTTTTGCTGGTGTTGGTCAGCAGCACCCTGACCGGCTGCATTTCCTACTCCCAACATGATTTGCCACCGGTGGACCAGTGGCCACCGGCCCAGGCCAGACAAGACAAGCCCAGTGCTTATCTGCACGTGACCACTCAGCAGCAGTTCAACGGCGAACTGTCGGGTGGCGTGGGCAATGCGGCGCTGGTGGAAAAGAACATGCTGGAAACCTTCAAGGAATCCGGACAGTTCAAAAACGTGACTACCGACAAAGTCGACTCGAACCTGTACGTCACGAGTACCTTGACCAATAACGAGAAGGGCAATATCGCCAGTGCCTGGCTGACGGGGTTCACGCTGTTCGTGATCCCGACTACGTTCAGCAATACCTTCACGCTGGAAACGGTGTTCAAGGATCAGGAAGGCAACGTGCTGGGCAAAATCGTCAAACAGGAGAGCACGCGCACTTGGTTGCAGATTCTGCTGATTGTCGGGTTGCCGTTCAATGAACGAGGGGACGTGTTGCTCAAGCACCTGACCCAAAGCACGCTGGATGAAGCGGTCAAGCGCAAGCTGATCTGATTATTTGTCGACATCAAAGCGTGCAGCCTGCGCAAGGTTGGCACGCTGCAGACACCTCTCGGGCCGAGGCAGGTTCTGGCCTGATACAGCGCGGTGGCGGTCTTGGATATCGCGCTGTTCAGCGCCGGTTCCCGGACGTGTCCATCCCATCTCAGGCTTTCAATGCACCTTCATCGACCGCAACCTTCAGCGCCTTGGCGGCTTCCTGCGCAGCGATGGCGGCGACGTCCGAGGTCTTGAACCAGCGATCCTTCTCGACCTGGTGATACGTCACGGTGGTCAGCGGTGGTTTGGCGCGCATGATAATGACTGCCTGGAATTCGCCTTCGACTTCTCTGGCTTCGCCCCGGATAAAAAATTCACCGATATCAAATTCCGTCACGTAGCAGCCTTCCCTTGAAATATTCTGTTGTTTTGAACGCCGCCCACCCTGGGGACGGGTTTCATTGGTCGGGCAGTATGGCAGCAGTTGCATGCTGGCGGCTGAGTTAAGTCGCCGGCATGACGAAGCGTCTATGGAAATGAACGGGCGGGACCGTCAACCGCGTAATTCGAGCGAGCGGGCAAGGGCGCAGGCTTCGTTATGATTGCCGCGGAAACCTCTGACGCGGCCGGTGGAAATTTCCTTGATATGAAAAAAGGCATTGCCGGCCAGAATGACCTGAAAGCGTGGCCGGGCGAGCTCTGCAGGGTAGTATTCATGCGGTTGAAACATCCCTGGGGGCAGTGTCCTCAAGCTGTTCGAATTGGGCGCCTGAGGGTGAGCAAAATGTGTCAGCGTGCACATATGAAGTCCTTTTCGTTGTTTTACCGACGTGTGTACGTGGTTTTGGGTAGTCTCGATGAGCATCGCTGCTCTAGAATCACCGTCAGTGTTTGGCGATCGATGTTCATCTAAAGCAATTTTTTGCTGGCGATATGTCGGAAAAGTGCTTTTGTTAAAGAGATTTTTCCCTAAAGTTGGTAGTCCCGTTTTTCTGGCCGTCGCAAGGGCTTTTTCCTTCAACCTCTGACGAACGCCAGGCAAGACGACGTGAGTGTTGTTCCAGTAGTCTTCTCAAGCCTCGCGATGGATGAGCCCTCTGCTCGTTTCAGGATTTCAACCTGGGCCTTTTTGCGACACCTTCGGCATTGCCGCTTTTTTCTGCTGTGCGCTGTTTTCCTGTGTGCAGCATCATTTTCAGATGTGGGGATGTTTCCTTGGCAGTAAGTAATCTCGATATGCATGCTTTGTTCGTGCTGGGTGATTTGCGCGCAAAGCTGGTTAAACAGTTCCAGTCACGTTTTGTTTACGTCACCGAACAGAACGCTGAAGGCATTTATATTGCCGAGATCGACACCGAAGAGGCGCTGGTGGTTGATGACAAACCAGGGCTTAAACTCAAGGTCGGCGATCATTTCAGCGCCTCTGTATTGCCCAGTCGTGAAGGCGGCAAGCTGGACATCAAGTTCCGCGAAATCAAACTGACGGTTTACGGCCTGGGTGATTACGCGTTCGTTACCACCGCTGATGGTCACGGGATCGTGTTCAAGGAAGGTCATAGCGTGGTGATGGTGTTCGCCGCTCACCAACAGTTGCAGGAAGGCCTGACTAAAACCCTGAAAGCGGTGACCGCCAAGGCTGCCAAGTGGCGCAAGGGGGAACTGGTCACCTTCAAGGCCAGCGAATAATGACCCTGTCCCGCGCCGACTTCCACGAACAGAACCAGGCCAGTGCGCAAGCCGAAGCCCAGCGGCTGTTCGACCAGAAGGCTGTTTTGCAAGGTGCATGGCTGGGTTGGGTGGCGTCACAGATCTATACGTTACGTCTGGCGGAGTACGCCAGCATGGTACGAAGAGCGCTGTCGCGCTTGCAGGAACCTCCCGAAAACTGATTGACCTCCCTCGAAAGCAGGAACCTCTACTACAGTCAGTGGACTGAGTATTCAGAGGCTTTGCGGTCTTCTGCCAGGCCATCCTGCTATTGCTGTGAACAGCACGAGGTGCAAAAGCATGAACGGATTTCGACGGTTGCTGGCCGCTACTATGGCCACTTTCGGATTGTTGGCTTCACCCGTTCCGGTGTTCGCTGCCCAGGCGCCGATCCACTTCGCCGACCTGAACTGGGAAAGCGGCAGCCTGATTACCGATATCCTGCGGATCATCGTCGAGAAGGGCTACGGGCTGCCGACCGATACCTTGCCGGGGACGACCATCACACTGGAGACCGCACTGGCCAACAATGACATTCAGGTCATTGGCGAAGAGTGGGCCGGTCGCAGTCCGGTCTGGGTCAAGGCTGAGGCCGAAGGCAAAGTCGCGAGTCTGGGCGATACGGTCAAGGGCGCCACCGAAGGTTGGTGGGTGCCCGAATATGTGATCAAGGGCGACCCGGCGAAAGGCATCAAGCCGCTGGCGCCGGGCCTGCGCAGTGTCAGCGACCTGCCGAAATACAAGGACGTGTTCAGCGATCCGGAAACCCCGGGCAAGGGGCGCTTCCTCAACAGCCCGATCGGCTGGACGTCGGAAGTGGTCAACAAACAAAAACTCAAGGCGTATGGGCTGGACGACAGCTATGTGAATTTCCGCAGCGGCTCCGGCGCAGCGCTGGATGCGGAGATTAGTTCTTCTATTCGTCGCGGCAAACCGGTGCTGTTCTATTACTGGTCGCCTACACCATTGCTCGGCCGCTTCAAACTTGTTCAGCTGGAAGAGCCGCCGTTCGACGCCGATGCCTGGAAAACCCTGACCGACGCCGACAACCCGAATCCGAAACCGACTCGCTCACTGGCCTCGAAGCTGTCCATTGGCGTGTCCACGCCATTCCAGAAACAGTATCCGCAGATTGCCGAGTTCTTCACCAAGGTCGACTTGCCAATCGATCCATTGAACAAGGCGCTGGCCGAGATGAGCGAAAAACACACCCCGCCACGTCAAGCGGCGCAGGCGTTCATGAAGGCGCACCCGGACGTGTGGCAGGCCTGGGTGCCCAAGGAGGTGGCCGACAAGGTGTCTGCAGAATTGAAGTAAGGGGTGGGACCATGGCGCTGCAAAGTCATCGATCAGCACTGATGGCTGTCCGCCATTGCTGACGAATACCCTTACAAAATCGTTCAAGGAAGTTCATCCTGCTGCGACATTTCACGCTGGAAGTCCGAACATGAGCCTATTGATCGCGCAATGGATGGCTGCCATCTTCCTGTTGATCAGCCTGATCCACCTGTATTGGGCGGCAGGTGGCACGTTGGGTAGCGAGGCGGCGGTCCCGCGAATATCCGCAGAGGGCGGCGCGGAATCCAGGCCGGCCTTCAAGCCTTCAGGCTTTGCCACGTTGCTGGTGGCGGTCGGGTTACTGCTGATTGCGATGCTGGTGTGCTTGCGAGTCGGCCTGTATCTGCCGACGGTGCATCACTGGTCGCTGCAATGGGTGATCAGCGCGATTGCGATGCTGATGTTCGCCAGGGCGATCGGCGATTCGAATTTGATTGGGTTCTTCAAGCAGGTGAAGGATTCGAGGTTTGCCCGGCTCGACACCTGGGCTTATTCGCCGTTGTGCATGGTGTTGGGGGCGGGGTTGTTGGCAGTTGCCTGGATTTGATCTGAGGTAATGCAAGATAAAAAGCGTCTAACTCCCGCTCTCAGTGCGCCGACTACTCACCTCGGCCGGCACATCATCCCCCGCCATACGCTTGCGAAACAACGCCGCCCGCGCCAGCAACAGCGTGGTCACCGGCACCGTAATCGACAACAGAATCGGAATCAGCCAGGCATGCAAAACCGGCCCGGACTTGAGCGCCGAAAAGTAAATGATCGAGGCCAATGCTACGCACCAGGCGCCCAACGTCGACGCCAGCGCCGGCGGGTGCATGCGCTGGAAGTAATCCTTCATCCGCACCAAGCCAATGGCGCCGATCAGCGCAAACAGACTGCTGAGCACCAGCAGGATCGCCACCGGAATTTCAACCCACAGAGACAGTCCAGCGCTCATTCGATCACCTCGCCACGCAGCAGGAATTTCGCCAGGGCAAACGAGCCGACGAAGCCGAACAGCGCAATCAGCAGCGCCGCCTCGAAGTAAGTGTCACTGGCATAACGAATGCCCAGCGCCAGCATCATCAGCATCGCGATGATGTACAGGTAATCCAGCGCCAGAACCCGGTCCTGGGCCGACGGCCCCTTGAACAGCCGGATCAGCGTCAGAATCATCGCCAGGGAAAAGATGAACAGACTCAGCAGGATCGCGTTCGACAGCAAGGCGCTCATTCGAAGATCTCCATCAAGGGGCGCTCGTAGGTCGCCTTGAAGTGCTGGATGAACAGCGCTTCGTCATCCAGATCGAAGACGTGCAGCAATAGAATGCTGCGGTCCAGCGCCAGTTCCGACCACACGGTGCCGGGAATTACCGTGCAGATCATCGACAACGCGGCCAGGCCGTTGGCGTCACGCAAGTCCAGCGGCACCTTGATGAAGCGCGAACGCGGTGGACGGCGACCGCTGTTGAGCACGCCCCAGGCCACGGCGAGGTTGGACACCACCACATCGCGACCGACAAGAAAGAACAAACGCACAATTACGCCCGGCCGACGAATACGAATCGGCAGCGGTCGCAGCTTGCGCATCATCAACGGTGCGCAGAACCCCAATACCGCGCCCAGCAGCAGATTGCCGGGACTCATCGACAGGTTCAGCACCAGCCACAACAACCACAGTGCCAGCGACAACCAGGGAGCAGGAAACAGACGCTTCATGGTTTGACCTCCGCTACCGCGGCTTTGGCTTCCGGGCTTGGAATCGCACGGGTGCCGAGCACCGCCATCACGTATTGCTGTGGGTTGTTCAAGGCTTGGGCGGCCGCCTGGGTGTAACGCAGCAGCGGTTCAGCCTTGAAGGTCAGGGCAATGCTCAAGCCCAGCAGCGCAATGATCGGCACGCATTCGAAGCGTCGCAGCAATGGTGACGGCCGCTCCTCGGGTGTCCAGAAGCGCTGGATGCCCAAACGCGAGAACGCGATCAACGACGCCAGCCCGGACAGGATCAGCAACGCCAGCAAGCCCCACGCGGCATTGGAAACCGGCAAATCGCTGCCATTGCCCAGGCCCAACGGATTGAGCAGGGCGCTGAGCAAGCCGAGTTTGCCAATGAATCCCGAGAGCGGCGGCATGCCGATGATCAGCAGCGAGCAGGCAATGAAGCTCAACCCGAGGAACGCCATGGTCCAGGGAATCACCTGGCCAACCACGGCTTTCTGTTCGTCATCGAGGTTGATGCCTTTGGGCGGCTGCAATGATTCCATCGGTCGCGGAAGCAGGTCGCCGTCATCGAACAACGGCATTTCATTGGCCGAACGCGAGCGCTCGATCAACTCGGCCAACAGGAACAACGCGCTCAACGCCAGGGTCGAGCTGACCAGATAGAACAGCGCCGCACCGATCAGGTTGGGCTGGGCGAAACCGATGGCCGACAGCAGAATCCCGGCCGACACCAGAATGCTCAGGCTGGCCAGACGCTCCAGTCGTTGTGCGGCGAGGATCGCCACCGCCGCGCAGACGATGGTCGCCATGCCGCCGTAGATCAGCCAGTCGCCGCCAAAGTACGCCGAGGCGCCGGCCTGGCCGGAGAACAGCAGGGTCCACAAACGCAACAAGGTGTAGACGCCGACCTTGGTCATGATCGCGAACATCGCCGCCACCGGCGCGCTCGCCGCGGAATACGCCGGCACCAGCCAGAAGTTCAGCGGCCACATCCCGGCCTTGGCCAGGAACGCCACGGCCAGAATCCCCGCGCCGGCATGCAGCAGGCCGCGATCGGCTTCCGGCACCAGCGGAATCTTCAGCGCCAGGTCGGCCATGTTCAGGGTGCCGGTGACGCCGTAGATCAGCGCCGCGCCGATCAAAAACAGTGACGAGGCCAGCAGGTTGATCGAGATGTAATGCAGCCCCGACGACACCCGCGCCCGACCCGAACCGTGGAGCATCAGGCCGTAGGAGGCCGCGAGCAGCACTTCAAAAAACACAAACAGGTTGAACAGGTCCGCCGTCAGGAACGCGCCGTACAGGCCCATCATCTGAATCTGGAACAGCGCGTGGAAGCTCGAACCGGCGCCGTCCCAACGGGCCATGGCGAACAGCAGGGCGCTGACGCCGATGACCCCGGTCAGCACCAGCATCAGCGCTGACAGTCGGTCGACCACCAGCACGAGACCGAACGGCACCTGCCAGTTGCCCGGCAGGTACACGCCGATGGAGCCGGGGACGCCCGTCTCCTGAGTCCATTGCAGCAACAGCACGGCAATGCCCAACCCCACCAAGCTGGAAAACAGGTTGATCTTGGCCTTCAGCGGACGGTGTTTCTCGCCCAGCATCAGCATTACGGCGGCGGTCAGCAGCGGCAGCAGAATCGGTGCAGCAATCAGGTGCGGCATCAGATTCATTCTTTAGGCTCCCGGCCATCCACATGGTCGGTACCGGTCAGGCCCCGGGAAGCCAGCAGCACCACCAGAAACAACGCGGTCATGGCGAAGCTGATCACGATCGCGGTCAGCACCAGCGCTTGCGGCAGCGGGTCGGTGTAGTGCAACAGGTCCTGCGGCACGCCGTCCTTGATGATCGGCTCCTTGCCGATAAACAGGCTGCCCATGCTGAAGATGAACAGATTGACGCCGTAGGACAGCAGACACAGGCCCATCACCACCTGAAACGTCCGTGGCCGCAGGATCAGCCAGACCCCGGACGCGGCCAGCACGCCGATGGCGATGGCGATGACTTCTTCCATCAGACGGCTCCTTGCGTGGCGACGGATCGAGGCAGGGCAGCGGTCTTGTGACCCCGTACCGATTGGTGAGCGAGGGCGGTGAGGACCAACAGGGTCGAACCGACCACCACGGCGTACACGCCAATGTCGAAGAACAGCGCACTGGCGATGTGGATGTCACCGAACACCGGCAGTTCGAAATGCCAGGTGTGGGTGGTCAGGAACGGATAACCGACCGCCATTGCCCCAAGTCCGGTGACCGTGGCGAACAACAGACCAGTGCCCATCCAGCGCAGCGGTCGCAGGCTCATCTGCGCCTCGATCCACTGGGTGCCGGCGACCATGTATTGCAGGATGAACGCTACGGACATCACCAGACCCGCGACAAACCCGCCACCTGGTTGATTGTGGCCGCGCATGAACAGATAGACCGACACGATAAATGCGATCGGCAACAGCAGTCGCACCAGCACCGCCGGCACCATCATGAAGCCGAGCGCGGTGTCGCTGGCGTGACGCGGATTGACCAGATCGGTCACCACGTCGGGTGCCAGCAGACGTTGCTGGGCCGGCAATTGCAGACTTTCTTTCGGAGGTCGGAAGCGTCGGAGCAGGGCGAATACGGTCAGGGCCACGGCCACCAGTACGGTGATTTCACCGAGGGTGTCGAAGCCGCGGAAGTCCACCAGCATCACGTTGACCACGTTGCTGCCACCGCCTTCGGGCAGGGCGCGGCTGAGGTAGAACGAAGAAATGTCGTTTGGGGTCTGGCGCGTCAACATCGCGTAGGCCAGCAACGCCATGCCGCCACCGACCACGGTCGACAGCAGCAAGTCACGGATACGGCGGATGCGCGCCTTGCGCAGGCTGCTCGGCAACGGCGACACCTCTTCGATCCGTCGAGGTAGCCAGCGCAGACCGAGGAGGATCAACACCGTGGTCACCACTTCCACGGCCAATTGCGTCAGCGCCAGGTCCGGCGCCGAGAACCAGACAAAGGTCACGCACGTCATCAGACCGCAGACGCTGACCATGGTCAGGGCCGCGAGCCGGTGATACTTGGCCTGCCATGCCGCGCCGAGGGCGCAGGCAATCGCCAGCAGCCAAAGGATCACGAATACCATCGAACCCGGAATCTTCGGCCGGTCGCCCCAGCTCAGGCTGCTGTGGAGCATCGGGATCACTCCGGCCAGGACTGCCGCGAGCACCACCAGGAACAATTGGGTTTGCAGGCGCTTGGTGCTGATCCGCCGCTCGAGACGACGGGCCAGGCGCATCATGATCACCAGGCTGCGTTCGAACAGGCGCTTGCCGTTGAATCGGCCAATGATCGGCGGGTACTTGAAACGCCCGTGTTTGAGCTGATTGCGCAACAGCAGGTAAAGCACGATGCCGCAGGACATGGCGATCACGCTCATGATCATCGGCGCGTTCCAGCCGTGCCAGATCGCCAGGCTGTATTCAGGCAAGGTGCCGCCCACCACCGGCAGGGCAGCCGCGGCCAGCAACGGGCCGACCACCTGCGCCGGGAAAATCCCCACGACCAGGCAGGCGAACACCAGCAACTCCACCGGCGCGCGCATCCAGCGAGGCGGCTCGTGTGGGGTGTGCGGCAAATCGGTAGCGGTCGGGCCGAAGAACACGTCGACGGTGAAGCGCAGCGAGTAGGCGACGCTGAAGGTACCGGCGATGGTCGCGACGATGGGCAGCGTCATCTCGATCCAGGCCGTGGCGTTGATGAACACGGTTTCGGCGAAGAACATCTCTTTGGAGAGGAAGCCGTTGAGCAGCGGCACACCGGCCATGGAAGCGCTGGCGACCATGGCCAGGGTGGCGGTGAACGGGATCAGCTTGATCAGGCCGCTGAGCTTGCGAATGTCCCGGGTACCGCTTTCGTGGTCGATGATCCCGGCGGCCATGAACAGCGAGGCCTTGAACGTGGCGTGGTTGAGGATGTGAAACACCGCAGCCACAGCGGCCAGCGGACTGTTCAGGCCCAGCAGCAGGGTGATCAGGCCCAGGTGGCTGATGGTCGAGTAGGCCAGCAAACCTTTGAGGTCGTTCTGGAACATCGCGCAATACGCACCGAGCAACAGGGTGCAGGCACCGGCGCCGCTGACGATGTAGAACCATTCTTCGCTGCCGGACAGCGACGGCCAAAGCCGTGCGAGCAGAAATACCCCGGCCTTGACCATGGTCGCCGAGTGCAGATAGGCCGAAACCGGTGTCGGCGCCGCCATGGCGTGGGGCAGCCAGAAGTGGAAGGGAAATTGCGCGCTTTTGCTCAGGGCGCCGATCAGGATCAGGGGTAACAAAATGGGGTAGAGGGCGTGTGCGCGAATCAGATCGCCAGCGGCCAGGACCTTGTCCAGGTCATAGCTGCCGACCACATGGCCGAGCAGCATGACCCCCGCCAGCAGACACAAACCGCCTGCGCCGGTGACCATCAGCGCCATATAAGCACCGCGACGCGCATCGGCGCGGTGGTGCCAGTAACCGATCAACAGGAATGAAAAGAGGCTGGTCAGTTCCCAGAAAAACACGATCTGGATCAGGTTGCCGGAGATCACCAACCCGAGCATGGCACCCATGAACGCCAGGAAAAACGCGAAGAACCGCGGCACCGGATCGTCCGGCGACATGTAGTAGCGGGCATACAACGAAACCAGCGTGCCGATGCCCAGCACCAGCATCGAGAACAGCCAGGCAAAACCGTCCATGCGCAGGACGAAGTTCAGGCCCAGGCTGGGCAACCAGAAAAATTCTTCGCGGATCACGCCGCCATCGGCGATTTGCGGGTACAAGAGGGCGACCTGAACGGTGCCTATCAAGGCAACCAGGCCAGCCAACAAAGATTCGGTGTTTCGCGCGTTGTGCGGCAGCAACGCTGCCAGACAGCTGCCGATAAAAGGCAGAAGCAGTAGAACTATCAGGGACATAGGCTTCTAATCTGCGGAAGTTTGTGAAGCATCATACGTGCCAGTTCCCGGATCGCCAAACGCCAAGCTGTCGCAGAATCCTACAAGATAGACGGAAAAAACCTGACTCACATTGTTTCAAAGTTCTGTTTTCCGCAGGTCTGGCCCCTTCGCGAGCAAGCCCGCTCCCACAGGGTCCAGTTGTGTTCACACCATTGCGGTACAACACAGAACCCATGTGGGAGCGGGCTTGCTCGCGAAGGCTATCTATCAGGCGCCACAGATAGTGCGGCTTAACCCTGCGTTTCCCGCCCCAACTCTTCCTCAGACGCAGCAGCCTTACCCTTGGTCTTCAACTCACTGACAATCACGGCCGCCACAATCAACCCCGCACCCACCAGTGCAATCGCCGGCAACCGCTCCCCGGCAATCCTTCCGACAATCCCGGCCCACACCGGCTCCCCCGCATAGATCAACGTCGCCCGGGTCGGCGAAACACTCTTCTGCGCCCAGTTCATCGCCACCTGAATCGCTGCACTGGCCGCGCCCAGGCCCAACGCGCTGCATAACAGCAGCCAGGAGAAGTCCGGAATCCTTTCCTGAGTCGGCACCACCATCAAGAACGCCAGCACCGAGGTGACCGCCAATTGCACCACCGTCACCCGTCGCACATCGACCTGGCCGGCATACGTGCTGATCAGAATGATCTCCGCCGCAATCGCCACGGCGCTGATTAACGTGGCGATTTCACCCGGGCTGAAATTGAATGAAGCGCCGGCCGGTCCCGACAGCAACATCAACCCGGTAAACGCCAACATGATCCCGATGCTCGGCATCAGCCCCGGACGCCGCCCCAGCACCAGCCATTGCAGCAACGGCACGAAGGGCACGTACAACGCGGTAATAAACGCCGACTGACTGCTGGGAATGCTCTGTAACCCGACGGTCTGCAATCCATAGCCAAGCATGATCGCCACGCCGATAAAGGCCCCAGCCTTGAGTTCGAACAGCGTCAGCTCCCGCAGATGACGCCAGGAAAACAGCGCAACAATGATCGCCGCCGCGGCAAAGCGCAGACCGACGAAGAACATCGGCCCGCTGACGGTCATCGCATGTTGCACCAGCAAGAAGGTGCCGCCCCAGACCATGGTGATCAGCACCAGCACGCACTCGGCCTTGCTGAACCGCGAGAAACGGGGGGAAGTGTGAGGGGTATTCACCGACGTCATGACCTTGCGCGCTACCTGAGGGGGACGCACAATGCGCCGAATGTTGCGCAGTATACTGCCCAACCCCACCAAGTGAGCAATATAGTGCACAAAGATTCCACGCAACGGACTTCGGTCCTTCAGCACGTCAGCCAGAACGTTCGACGCTTGCGCCACGCCGCCGACATGAGCCAGGCGACGCTGGCGGAAAAATCGGGGGTCAGCCGCCGGATGTTGGTGGCTATCGAGGCCGGCGAGAAGAACGTCAGCCTGACCACCCTCGACCGCGTGGCCGAAGCGCTGAACGTCGCATTCAGCGACCTGATCCAGGCCCCGGACGCACGCGACCCGAGCCGCATCAACGAAGTGGCCTGGGCTGGGACGATTCCTGGCAGCAAAGCCGTTTTACTCTCCAAAGCCACCGCCACCCGTGAGGTGGAACAATGGGAGTGGTGCCTGCAACCAGGGGAGATTTATCCGTCGCAACCGGACGCCGAGGGCTGGAGTGAGCAGATCTATGTGTTCGAAGGCTGCCTGACGCTGATGCTGGGTGATACACCCCATGAGATCGCTGCCGGCGAGTTCTACATGTTCGCCAGCAACCAGCCCCACGCCTATCGCAATGAAGGGGATGTGGCGGCGCGGTTTGTGCGAAATGTGGTGATCTAACTGTTTGCGGATCAACACTGGATAGACACTTTGCTGTTTTAAAGCTGCGAGCCTTTCTCGGATAATTCTTTAACCTATTGAAAATAAACTGATTTAGTTTCAGGCACGACTCCTGCAAAAGCTCTGGTGCATTCACCAGATCCCGGAGTCGGCACATGACAGCCTCTGCCCAACCCCCTCGCACCGCCCACGTCATCCACTCTGACGCCGAAGCAAAGTTCTACTGCACCGGCGCTCTGTTCGCGCACATCGTGCCAGCGCACCACGGCCAGCGGCGGCGTCACCCTGAACGCGGTCAAGGTCCCGCTCAGTGCTGTGATCCCGGCCCACAAGGCCTTTGACGAACCCACGGCCGACGGCCCGATATCACAAATCATTAAGGCGGCCGTGGACACCGGCCTCGCCGTCGATGCCCTGGAAGAAACCAAACGCTACGCCCGTGAAGCCCGGCCATGGATCGACAGTGGGCAGGATCACGGTTGGCAGGACTCGTTCAGCATCGCTGCGATTGGCGACCTCGAATGGCGGGTCCACGGCACCGAAGCGATCCTCAAAAAGGCCGGTCGCGCAATCGACCACGCCTTGCTCAAGCGAGCCCACCATGAACGCTTTGACCCAACCGATTGTTGCCGGGCAGCCCCTGGCCAAAAGTCAGCACGACCTGCACAACGCTCGCAGCTTGTTCGATGCGACGTTGCGTTTCGTCCGCCAGCAGACCCCATCCTCGGATGATCCTTTCGTCATCAGCCGCTTCGGTGATTTGCACATCCGCTCAACGCGTTTGACATGAACTGCGTCGGTCACCAGTTGCCGGGTTTGTGGGCGCATCCGCGGGATCGCTCCTGGCAATACAAGGATATGGAGCACTGGACCGATCTGGCGAAAATCCTCGAGCGCGGCAAGTTCGACGGTTTGTTCATTGCCGATGTGCTGGGCATCTACGACGTTTACAACGGCAATGGTGACGCAGCGATCCATCAGGCGGCGCAGGTGCCGGTCAACGACCCGCTGCAATTGATTCCGCCGATGGCGCTGGTCACCGAGCATCTGGGTTTCGGCCTGACCGCCTTGCTGTCCTTCGAACACCCGTATCCGTTCGCCCGTCGTCTATCGACATTGGATCACCTGACCAAGGGCCGCGCCGGCTGGAACATCGTCACGTCCTATCTGGAAAGCGGTGCGAAGAACCTCGGCCAGAAAAACCAGACCGAACACGAAGCCCGTTACGACTTCGCCGAAGAGTACCTGGAAGTTTGCTACAAACTCTGGGAAGGCAGTTGGGAAGAGGGCGCCATCCTGTGCGATCGTGAACGGCGGATCCTCAGCGACCCGAGCAAAATCCGCGAGATGCGGCATGTCGGCAAACACTTCCAGGTGCCGGGGATTCCCGACTGGGTCGGCATTGGCGGTTTTGGTCCGTTGTTTGTCGGCAGCCCGGAGACCGTCGCCGACTTGTTGCAGGAGTGGGTCGAGGAGACGGATGTGGACGGCTTTAACCTGGCCTATGCACTGACCCACGAGACCTTCATCGACGCTGTGGAATCACTGGTGCCGGAGCTGCCCGAATTCAAACGGGACATCGCATGACCTCAAGCGATTCCATCCTGCAAGTCAGCGGTATTTCTCTGTACTGCTTTGGTACTGCTTGATGAACCTTCCATGGGTTTGGCGCCTATTATCGTCCAGGATATTTTTGAGATGAAACATTGATCAGTGAGAACGCCATGACTGAAACCCAAAGCGGACAGGCCACCGACGCCATCCGCCACGCGGACATCCTGATCGTCGGCGGCGGCCTCAGCGGCGCAATGCTGGCGGCGCAGTTGCTGCGCCTGCCGGGCAAACGCCAGGTGCTGGTGATCGAACCCCGCGCCGAACTGGGACGGGGCGAGGCGTACAGCGCGGTCGAATTGGGCCATACGCTCAACGGCAATGCGGCGCGGATGAGCGTCGACCCGGACAACGCCGACGACCTGACCCAATGGCTGACCGAGTACATCGTGGCCGGCGGCTGGCCGGAGTCTGACGAGCAACATGTGCCGCTCAGCGAATTGTTCCCGCCGCGGGGGATTTTCGGCCTGTACGTGCAGCAGCGCCTGGCGGAAGCGCAAGCGGTGGGGGTGTTGAACGGTTCAACGGTCGAGCATGTGCGGGCCGAGGTGATTGACCTGCAAACGACGGACGATTCGGTGCGGCTGACCTTGAGTGACGGGCAACGCTTGCAGGGCGCCTATGCCGTACTGGCGACCGGGATGTTTCCCGCTGCACGCACGCCACAGACCGAGTCCAGCGGCTTGAACGCCGCTGCGCTTGATCCGTGGGACGTCGCGGCCATGCAGCAATTAGATCCGCAGTCGACCGTGCTGATCATCGGTTCGGGCCTGACCATGGTCGACGCCGTGGTGTCGCTGGAACAAGCCGGGCATCGCGGGCCGATCGAAGTGTTTTCCCGCCACGGTTTGCTGCCTCACGTGCGTCGGCAACCTCCGGCCTGGGTGGATTTTCTTGCCGAGGATCAGAGCATTCGCACACCGCGACAGCTGGTGCGCGAACTGCGTCGGCATTGCCGGAACGCCATCGCTCAAGGCATCGATTGGCAGGCGCCGCTCGACACCGTACGGGCGCACATCGGCCGCTTGTGGAATCAGGCAACGGACGTGCAGCGTCGGCAGTTCGTGCGGCATGTGCGGCCGTGGTGGGAAAGCCATCACCATCGCTCGCCGCCGTTGAGTGCCGAGCTAGTGGCGCGCTTGCACAAGGAAGGGCGGTTGCGGATTCAGGCGGCGTCGTTCAAAGGGCTGGAGCCTTCCTCGGGCGGTGAAGTCAGTATCCGCATCCGTCGTCGGGGTGAGGCACAAACCACCGTTGTCAGCGGCGCGGCATTGATCAACTCCAGCGGCATCGAATACGACTGGCGGCGAGTGGCACGACCGCTGCCACAGCAACTGCTGGCGCGTGGACTTGTCCGGCCGGGGCCGTTGGCGCTGGGGATTGCAGCGGCCGTTGATGGCGCAGTGCTGGATGCCGATGAACACGTCGCCAGCCGTCTGTTCGCCATGGGCCCACCGTTGCGCGGCATGTGGTGGGAAAGCACGGCGGTGACTGACGTGGCGAGCCAGGCCAAGGCACTCGCCGCTCGCCTGACAACAACGCCACTTCTGTAGCAGCTGCCGAGCCTGCGAGGCTGCGTTCGAGCGCGCAGCGGTCGCAGAATCAGGTAATGCGTTTTTCAGCCAGACCGTGCACTCAGGTTTTACGACCGCTGCGCGCTCGAACGCAGCCTCGCAGGCTCGCAGGCTCGGCAGCTGCTACGGATTTTGGTGATCAGCTATTACGAAGAAACCCCGGATAGATCGGATCTACCCGGGGTTTTCTGTTTCAAGCGGCGCAAAGCCGTTGATCAATAACGCTGATACTTCGAACCGAACTCAGGGCGGTTTTCAGCGACGTAGAGTTTGCTCGCCTGGTTGTCTTTGTGATCAACGCCGACGGTGTTCACGTTCAGTGTGGCCGGTTGGCTGACTTTGGCCGCGGCAACGACTTGCGAGGTGGCGTGAGGGGCGGCTATGGCGGAGGTAGCGCCAAGAATCGAAAGGGCGAAACCAAGACCGATGATGCTTTTCATGATGGTGCTCCAGAGCGTGGGAGAAGGTGTGGCCACTGTAGTGCTGGAGCATCGCGATGAAAAAACACCCTGGCGCATAGTTGTTATCGAGCGCGTTGATCCATTGTCAGCGGGGTGTGTTGTCGCTGAGCCAGCGCTGCTTGAGTTGTTCCAGGCGCCCATCGCGCTTCATCTCGTCCAGCGCCTGTTGCCAGCGCGCGACCTGGCGCGCATCGGTTTGCGGGGAAAACGCGATGTAGGTGCCTTGCTTCATCAGCGGCATCTGATAGTGCAACTGGCTGGGCGCCAAGCCTTCTTCCCGGGCCAGGGTGGCGATGGAAAGGGTGTCGGCCACCACATACTCGGTGCGGCCCAGGCGCGCCAGACGCATCATTTGCTCGGGGGTTTCCACGCCGTATAGATTGTTCAAACCTTGTTTTTGCAAGTAGCTGTAGACCAGCCATCTGCGCGGGACGGCGATGCGGCCCAAGTTGCCGGCGTCTTGCAAATTGCGCACCGGTTGTTGGGTGCCATTGGCGGAATAGAGCGCCGTTTCCACGTCCATCAACGGGCCGACCCACTGGTACTGGCCATCGCGCTCGGCAGTGCGCAACACGGTAAACACCCCGGTAGCGGGCTCGGTCGTGGCGATGAGCAAGGCGCGCAGCAGGGGGACTTGTTGGAAGTGCACCTGGTCGCCGGCACTGTCGGCCAGCGCCTTCACCACATCCACACCAAACCCCACCAGTTCGTTGCCTTGCTGAAAATGCAGGGGCGGATGGTTGTCGGTGAGCAGGTTCAGATCGGCCGCGACCGCAGTAAAGGTCAGGAAATACATCAGGCATCCGGCAACGCGCTTCATGAATCGTCCTTGATGAAATGAAGCGCAAATCTTAGTACGGGTGTGCTGCAAATGTCCCGAGGAATTACCGGACTATTGCGTCAGATCTCAGGATTTAGGGGCTTTTGCATGGGGAGATGCAGATGGGTTTTGTCTGACGGAACACAGTCAAATGTGGGGGCAAGCTCGCTTGTATGGCCGGTCACGAAAAAAATCGCCACGACTTCGCCAAGTTGATCTGGGAGCTGGCCTCGCCGAAATGGACTTTCGACGACGCGACTTTCGACCGCAGCGCGGTGGCCCTGGACAACCCCAATCATGTGGCTATTACGATCTTCAACTACCGCTGGCGGTTGGGCATGATTCAGGGTGACCCTCAATATGAGGCGCTGGAGCAGCGGCTGGCGAAGGCCCCGGTCATTATGGTGCCGACCATCACCATGGAAGGGGATGCCAACGGGGCGCCACATCCGGCCGCCGAGGATTATGCCAAGCGCTTCAAGCCGAAGCATTAGCTTCGGCTCGCGACGTTACAGCTCACATTAGCTTTATTAAGCAACCACTTGATAACACGGCACATACGCCGCACCGCCCGGCAGTTTCATCCGGTGCTGGGCGACGAAGGCCTTCAGCAGTTGATCCAGCGGTTGCATCACCGCCGCATCGCCACGGATCTGGTAAGGCCCGTGCTCTTCGATCAGGCGGATGCCCTTGTCCTTGACGTTGCCGGCGACGATGCCGGAGAACGCGCGGCGCAGGTTGGCGGCCAATTCGTGGGCCGGCAGGTTGCGGCTCAGTTTCAGGTTGGCCATGTTTTCGTGGGTTGGATCGAACGGACGCTGGAAGCCTTCGTCGATCTTCAACAGCCAGTTGAAATGGAACGCGTCATTGCGCTCGCGGCGGAACTGTTTGACTGCCTTGAGACCTTGAGTCATTTGACGCGCGACTTCGGCCGGGTCGTCGATGATGATCTCGTAGTGTTGCTTCGCGGCCTCGCCCAGGGTGGCGCCGACAAACGCGTCCAGTTGCTCCAGATACGGCGCGGCATGTTTCGGTCCGGTGAGGACCACGGGGAAGGGCAGGCCGGCGTTGTCCGGGTGCATCAGGATACCGAGCAGGTACAGGAATTCTTCGGCGGTGCCGGCGCCGCCCGGGAAAATGATGATGCCGTGGCCGACGCGGACGAAGGCTTCCAGGCGTTTTTCGATGTCCGGCAGGATCACCAGTTCGTTGACGATCGGGTTCGGCGCTTCGGCAGCGATGATGCCCGGCTCGGTCAAACCGAGGTAGCGGCCGCCGTGGATGCGCTGTTTGGCGTGGGCGATGGTCGCGCCTTTCATCGGGCCTTTCATCACGCCAGGACCGCAACCGGTGCAGATGTCGAGGCTGCGCAGGCCCAGTTCGTGGCCGACTTTCTTGGTGTATTTGTATTCTTCAGTGTTGATCGAGTGGCCGCCCCAGCACACCACGATCTTCGGCTCGACGCCGGGGCGCAGGGTGCGGGCGTTGCGCAGCAGGTGGAACACGTAGTCGCTGATGCCCTGGGAGGTGCTCAGGTCGATGCGTTGGGCGTCGAGTTCGTTTTCGGTGTAGACGATGTCGCGCAGGGCGCTGAAGAGCATTTCGCGGGTGCTGGCGATCATTTCGCCATCAACGAAGGCGTCGGCCGGTGCGTTCAGCAGTTCCAGGCGTACGCCGCGGTCCTGCTGGTGAATGCGGATTTCGAAGTCCTTGTAGGCTTCGAGGATGGTTTTTGCGTTATCGACATGGGCGCCGGTATTGAGGATGGCCAGGGCGCACTGGCGGAATAAGGTGTAGGTGCTGCCGGATCCGGCTTCGCTCAGTTGCTGTACTTCACGTTGAGAAAGGGTTTCCAGACTGCCTTTTGGGCTGACCGAGGCGTTGATTACTTGTCGTTGGGTCATTCAATGATCCTTAAAACGATGCCATCCATACAGGCAAATGGCATCCGAATAGTATGGTTCCATGAAAGAAGATGGCACGAACTGCGCTGTATCGCCATTTCCCCGTTTGACGATGAAAAGATGAAAAGGAGCCTCAGCATAGCTAAATCCCCTGCAGAGGCGATAATGCCCCGCAGCCTTTTTACCCATGCCCTCAAGGAACCCCGTCGCGATGTTCGAAATCCAGCCGCAGAACCCCGAACGCTATCGAAGCCAGACGCGACGCAGCACGATAATCATAGCCTTGATTTTCCTGGCCCTGGCGATGGTGTTGTCCACCACGGCGGTGGCGCTGTTCGGTGAACCCGGTGGCGACAATCTGCGATTTAACGTCGGTGGCGTGTTCGTGGCGGTGCTGCTGATGGCCGCGCTGATGCGCGGCATGTTCTGGACCCAGCCGTGGATGGCCCCGGCGGTTTACGGTTGGCAGCTCAAGCGCAGCCTGATGAGCATCACCAACGTCATGCATCAGGTCACGGCAGCAGTGGAGGCGGGTGATCCGAGCGCCATGAAGCTGCTGCGTTTCTACCATCTGGGTTTGAGCCAGATGCACGAGTTGGACGGTAACTCCAGTGATCACAGCCAATTGACCCGCGAGATGGATCAGCACAAGGCGCGGATGGAAGCGCTGGGCATCGAGACTGATCAGACGCAATTGAATCCTGCCTGGATCGAGGCCGTGAAGCAGGCCTCGTAGTAAAAACAGTGGTGTAGGCGAAATCCGCAGTATTGGCTGAGGACGTGGAAGAACAGTATTCCTGGCGAGCCGGTGGTGAGAATAGTTCTCGCGCAAATCACCTATCGGGTGTTTGATGAGGCATAGTCGCCTGGCACCAGGCGGCTCATACCCGTCAGGGGTCATAAAAAGGGCGAACGGGAAGATTCGCCCTGTGATCAATATTCAGGGAGCGTCATGGGTCATCCGTCTGTAAACAATCGAATTGAACAATCGCGCCATGGCGTGCCTTGGGTCGCCGAGCAAGCCGGGGCCACACTCAAGGTTCGCTCTGCAGTGATTCTGCTGGTCGCGGTGTGCCTGTCCATGACGGCGATCGTGATTTGGGAAGCCTGGAACTCGCGCCAGTACCATCTGCACGACAAAGAAGTGGCGATGTCCAACCTCGCCCAGACCCTGGCCTCGCAAGCGCAGGCGTCGATCAAGCAAGCCGATACGCTGCTGTTTAGCTTGGTGGATCGCCTGGAAAACGACGGTATCGACCAGACCCGGGTACCCCGACTGGAGCGTTTGCTCAGTACCCAGCGCAGTGAACTGAGTCAGATCCATGGCTTGTTTATCTATGACGAAGGTGGGCGCTGGATTGCCAATTCCAACGGCGCCGTCCTGCCCAATGCCAACAATTCCGACCGAGAATATTTCATTTTTCATCGTGATCATCCCGATCGAGGGCCTCACATTGGCCCGTCGATCAAGAGCCGTTCGAGCGGTGATTGGGTCATGACGGTGTCCCGCCGGATCAATCATCCGGATGGCAGCTTTGCCGGCGTGGCGCTGGCAAGCATCTATCTCAGCCACTTCCTTGCGCTCTACGACAGCATCGACATGGGCCGTAACGGCGTGATCAACCTGATCGCCAACGACGCCACCATCGTCGTTCGCCGACCGTTCAAAGAAACTGAAGTCGGCATCAGCGTCGCCAAGGGGCCGCTGTTTACGCAACTGTTGCCCAAGGGCAATTCAGGCACGGCAACGGTCGCGTCCTATGTGGATGGTGTCGAGCGTGTGGTCGGTTTTCGCAGGGTCGACGGTTATCCGCTGATCATCTTTGCGGCGCTGAATAAAGATGAAGTCCTGGCCGCCTGGCGTAAGGAGGTACTGCTGAGTGCCGGGATCGTCTCGTTATTCATGGGGTTTCTGGGCGTCCTCGGTTATCGCCTCATTCGCCTCATGAAGCAGCAGAACCATGTGCAGGGCGTATTGCTGGATGCGCAGGACAAACTGATCGAGGTTAACCGCAGTCTTGAGTTGCTGGCGCTGGAGGACGCGCTGACCGGACTGTCCAACCGGCGTCAGTTCGATCTGTTCATCCTCGCCGAAATGGGCCGCGCCAGGCGCAACCAGACCCACCTCGCGCTGCTGATGATCGATGTCGATCACTTCAAGAGCTTCAATGATCTTTACGGCCATGTGGCCGGCGATGAGTGTTTGCGCAACATCAGCACGATCATCAGGGACAACATCAAGCGCCCCGGCGACCTGTCTGCCCGCTATGGTGGCGAAGAATTTGCGGTCGTACTGCCCGGCACCGACTACGTGGGGGCGTTTCTGGTGGCGGAAAAAATCCGCCGCGCGGTTCAGCAGGCCGGCATCCGACACAGTGAAGGGGCTGAAGGCACGGTGACGGTCAGCCTGGGGGTCGCCGCTTACGATCCGGCGTCACAAGCCCAGCCCAATGACCTGGTGGGGGCCGCCGACAAGGCGCTCTACGTGGCCAAGGCCAGCGGCCGGAACATGAGCGTCATTGCCAACTGAATTCAAACAAACCGGTCACTGCCCTGAACCAGTTTGGTGGCCAGGTACGATTGCTTGAGTTTTTCCAGCCACCAGCCCAAGGCGCGGCCGTCGTGATCGCCACGCCAACCGGCATACAAAATGTTCGGCTCGCGCGGATCGGCCATCTGTTTTTCAACCAGCGTGCCGTTTTTCAGCAACGAGCCGACCCGATGCTTTGGTAACCAACCCACGCCCAACCCGTCACACTGGGCGAGGATCTTGGCGCGCATGGTCGGCACGGCGAGCACCGGTTGGCCGCCGGAGACGCCGTAGGTGCTGCCCTCGGTGACCCGGGACGAGTCGGCCACGACAATCGCCCGATGCTGCGCAACCATGGCACGTGAAATCGGCTCCTGGGCCTTGGCCAGCGGGTGTGTGGGCGAAACGGCGAACACCCATTCCATTTCCCCCAGTTGCATCCAGCGCAAAGTTGGGATGGCCGGTGGCTCGTTGGTGGCGCCGATGATCAAGTCTGCGCGGCCTTCACGCAGGGCTTCCCAAACACCTTTGAGGACTTCCTGAGTGATGCGCAACGGCACGCCGGACTCCAGCGCATCGAACTCGTGAATCACCGGGATCAACGCTTCGAATTCGAGCAACTCATCGGTGACGATCCATAGCCGGCTCTCCCAGCCATTGGCCACTTGCTGCACCCGTTGGGTCAGCCGCGAGACGTCTTGCATCAGTCGCGCCGCCTCATTCACCAGCAACTCACCTGCCGGGGTCAGCTGCAAGCGGTAGCGACGGCGGTCGAACAGCAAGGCGTCAAAGCGTTCCTCCAGTTGCCGCGCCGCGTAGGACACCGTCGAGGGTGCCTTGCCCAAGTGGGCCGCGGCCCGGGACAGGCTGCCGGTTTCCCGGATGGCTTCCAGCAAGGTGAGATCTTCAATCGACAACATGGTCTGAATCCTCGAATCGGCTTCAGGTTGCCCGACGTAACTTCCACAGCCTGATCAACCGAAGGTAGACCAGCACGTTGATCGCCAGCACCACGCTGCCCAGTCCCAGCTGAATTGCCGGTGTCAGGCCCGCCGGGTAAATGACCGGCCACACGTAATGTTCGATGAACCCGCCGCCATAGGCGGTTTGCCCGGCCGCGTCGCGCATGAGGTTTTCCCATTGAGTCAGCGGGCAGGTCAGGTGGAAGACTTCCACCGACACACCCCACGCAGCCGCGGGCAGGTGCCACCAGATCAGGGAGCGCCATTTGAGCACCAGTAGCCCGCCGAGCAGCACGAACAGAATGAACAACAGATGAAACAGGACCAGCCCGTCGGCGGCGATTCGGTAAAGCATGTCGACTCCCTGACGCGTTATGCGAATCGCTCCATGGTACTCGGGCTGGTTGCTGGCGCTCTATCGATTGTTGCTGTTCAACGCCGCCAGCACTTCCTTCAGACGCATCGCCATGGTTTCGCTGCTGCGTTGCATCGGCGCGCGCAGTTCGTCGTCGATCAAGCCTTCAAGGGCCAGGGCGGTTTTCACCGGGGCGGGATTGGGCTCGATGAACAGGCTGTGAATCAGCGGCAGCAGTTGGAAGAATGTCGCTCGACCAGCCGCTAACCGGTTGTCGCGGATCTGTTGATACAACGCCACGAACAGCTCCGGATGAACATGCGCCGAAGCGGCAATGGCGCCTTTGGCGCCCAGGCACAAGGCGCTGAAAATCTGGTTATCTTCGCCGCACAGCACGTCGACCTTGCCACTGCCTAGCAGTGCCAGGGTGTTGGCCTGATTGCCGCCGCAATCCTTGATCGCGACGATTCGCTCATGGGCGACGATGTTGAGCAGGGTTGCCTGCTCGAACGCCACGCCGGTGCGGTAAGGGATGTCGTAAAGAATGAGCGGAACGCTGGAGGCATCGGCGACGGTTTGGTAAAACGCTTCGAGGCCCGCCTGGGACGGACGGATGTAATACGGCGGCGGCACCAGTAAACCGGCCAGTGGACGTTTCAGGATCTCGCTCTGGAATTGCAGCAGCTCGGTCATATTATTGCCGGCCAGGCCCATGACCACCCGTTCCGCGGGCACCTGCGCCAGCACCGCATCGAGCACCGCCAGTTGCTCGTGTTTGCTCAGTGCCGCCGCTTCCGCCGTGGTGCCGCAGACGACAACGCCATCGACGCCTTTTTCCAGCAGATGATTGACCAGCCGGTGCAAACCGACGAAATCGATCGCACCGTTGCGAAACGGTGTAACGAGAGGGACCCAGATACCTTGAAACGATGACATGCACTTACTCCTGAAGGTTGACCGATTTCGTCACCGTCAGAAGCGTAGAAGGCAGTAAGCAAGGGGAGGGTGTCCGTCGCGCTCAATGTCCTGTCAGCTCATCTGACGGGACAGCGCGCCCCGGTCACATGAGCGACTGTTTCTTCGATTTGAGGGCGTGCGCAACGCAACCTTGCGCCTTGGCATTCAAGCCAATGACGACAGTGTTGAGGTTGAAGGTTGCGGACATACTTGCTTACACCCTGAATGAGGCGCTCAGTTTTAAAAGCCGGCGCGATTTTTGTCAATCGCGAAAATCAGCGAGCTCCGCACGCATCCTGCCGTTGTGCTTGGCCCTGTAGAGCAACTTGTCGACCTGCTCGACGAATTCCAGCGCCGTCGCGTGCGGTGTTGCGGTGGTGGTACCGACACCCAGGCTCAGGCTCAGCAGTGTTGATACCGCAGAAAACTCGTGGGGGATTTGCTGCTGGCGAATCAGGTGCAGGCATTTGTGCGCCACCAGCCTTGCGGATTCGGCATCGGTTTCCGGCAGCAGCCAGACGAACTCTTCACCGCCGATCCGCGCGATGAAATCTCGTGGCCGGTTGGCCGCCAAGGACAACGTCTGAGCGACGCGCCGCAAGCATTCGTCACCCTTGATGTGCCCGTAGTGGTCGTTGAATTGTTTGAAGTAATCAATATCCAGAATCAGCAGCGACAGCGCTGATCCCGTGCGTTGAGCGCTGCTCCATTCGCGCTCCAGCACGGTGTCGAACATGCGTCGGTTGGCGATGCCGGTCAGCCCGTCCTGGAATGAATATTCTTCGAGTTGCTTTTGCAGGCGACTCAAGTGTTCTTCGGTTTTCTTGCGCTCGCTGATGTCGAACATGAAGCCCACCAGCGCTTCCACTTCACCGTCCTTGCGCACCACGTGCACCACATCGCGAATCCACACGTAGTCGCCATTGTGGGTGAGTGCCCGATAGTCCGCCTCGTGATCCACGCCCGCCCGCGATTGCGACACGCAGAATTCCACCACGTAGTCGCGATCATCCGGGTGCATGCGCTCGAGCCAGTCATTGACCCCGACCCAACTGTCCTGTTTCCAGCCCAGCAAACGCTCAATCTGCGGACCGATGTAGCTGAAGGTCATGGTCTTCCAGTCGATTCTCCACGGAATCGCTTTGGTCGACTCAAGCAGGGTTTTGTAGACGTCGCTGTCGGTTTCGATTGAGCTCATGAGAGGCCGGATCTCAAAGGTGAAAAACTGCGCCATCATGTTGCTACTACTGTAGTGAATCAAGCGTGCGGCCGATGAATGGCGCAATTGCGCAAGATTGTTCAAGCCAGCGGCCGCGACTGCTGGCACAGTCTGAGGTCTTTCCCTGGTTGTAGAGCGTTATGTCCAATTCACTCATGCCGCGTAGCGCCTTTCTTCGCGGCGCTGCGGCGATCATGCCGTTGTCCCTGGCCACCGCGCCCTGGGGGCTGCTGGCCGGCTCGATGGCCATCGAGGCCAATCTCACGCCCCTGCAAGGCCAGGGGTTGTCGAGCATCGTGTTTGCTGGGGCGGCGCAATTGGTGGCGATCGGCATGCTCAAGGGCGGTGCCGGGATCTTTTCGATTCTGCTGACCACGCTGCTGCTGACGTCCCAGCATTTGCTCTACGGGATGAGCCTGCGTTCGGTGATTTCGCCGTTGCCGGGGCGCTGGCGTGTGGGGCTCGGTTTTTTGCTCACCGACGAGCTGTTCGCCCTGACCAGTGCGCATGACAAACAACAATTCAACCGCTGGTACGCGCTGGGTGTCGGCCTGACGTTTTACATCGCCTGGAACCTCTTCACCCTGGCCGGCATCGTGCTGGGCAGCAGCATTCCGGGGCTGGAACATCTGGGGTTGGATTTCTCCATCGCGGCGACTTTTATCGCCCTGATCACCCCGGTGGTGCGGAACGTGCCGACGGTGGTGTGTGTGGCGGTGTCGCTGTTCTGCTCGGTGCTGTTCAGCTACTGGCAATGGGGCTCGGCGCTGGTGCTGTCGGGGCTGGCGGGGATGACCGCAGGCTTTATCTGCAACAAATTCTACGGTGGACGCACATGATGGTCTGGGCGGTTATTTTTGGCATGGGGCTATTGGTGTTCCTCAACCGCTATGTGTTTCTGGAGCCGCGGCTGCCCGTGCGCTTGAGCAGCAATGCGCGGCAGTTCCTGGGTTTTGCGGTGCCGGGCATGCTGACGGCGATCTGCGGGCCGATCGTGTTCATGCCTGACAAGCAGCTGAATCTGCAGTGGGACAACCCGTACCTGATCAGTTCGCTGGTGGCGGTGGGGCTGGTGCTTTACACCCGTAATACCTTGCTCAGCATGTTGTTCAGCATGGGGTTCTTCTTTTTGCTGCGTTGGTGGCTCTGAGCCGAGCGTTGGAAATTGTTCTACGCTTATTACGGATGACTGATCCCTTCAGGAAGAGAGGTGGACATGACCAATGATGAAAAGCGTCCGGATCCGGATGAAGACATGGATGAACCCACAGAAGAAGAGCTCGAGCGGCAGAAACGTTCGTCACCGACCTGGAAACACCCCGATGACGGTAAAGAGCTCTCAGACCGTGATATGGAGTTTCCATTGAAGCCCTGACCGGGCTGCATACAACAAAGCTCCGCGATCAAACGGGGCTTTTCTTTGGGCGGGTAAATAAATCAGATCGCTTCATTCCAGCGAATGTGTGTAATACCCAATTGCTGCGCTTTGATGCTCGCGGTTTCGAGATTGGCGTGTGCGGCGATTTGACGGGGAGTTGGTGTCCGGTTTGATAGGGGCAAGTCCAGTGCTGACGAACGCCGTCGAACATATAGTGCACGTGTCAGACAGGCGGTTGTCAGTGTTTCTTGGGTGAAACAACATGTGTAACGATCAAGTGTTCAATATGTATATATAACTGTTACTGATGCCTGCATATATGTCTGAATTGATACGTTTATGGCCTTTCATCAATCAGGGCCGCGCCTTGATTTCTTGAATTGCCCACCGCCTTGCCCACCTTGTACCACTCGAAAACCTCGCTGACTTCGCCCTGCAACAGCGCCATCTGCTCAGCGCGTTCCTTGGGAGTGGCCGGGTCAAGCCATTCCCGCGCCAGCGACGCAGACAGCACAACGGGGCGTCGGTCATGAATGTCGAGCATGCCGCCCGCACTGTCGGCGGTGATGATCACAAAACCGTCGTCGGCCTGCGGTTCACCCCCCACGCCGGGAAACTGTCCGATCGCCGCGCATAAAATCGGCGTCCGGTCCCGTCGGCGGATGAGCCACGGTTGCCTCGTCGAATCCCCGGCGTCGACCCATTCGAACCAGTTGTCGATCGGCATTATCGCGCGGTGCGGCCAGATCGCCCGGAAGAACGGGCCGTGGGCGACTTTTTCGACCCGTGCATTGATCGGTGCAGCCCGATCCTTCGCCCAGTGCGGCCGCCATCCCCAGCGCTGAAAATCGGCGTGCAGGCCGTTGCTCTCCCGATGCAGGAGGGCGAGTTGCGTGGTGGGCGCAGCGTTGTAGCGGGCCAGCGGTTCATCACCGACGTGGTTGATCAACGCGTCGGGGATGCTCAGCGCCGCCACGAAATCGTGAATGCCACGGTACTGCGACAGGCGTCCGCACATAGGCTGATCCTTTGATTGAAGAGCTCCGATTGAAGAACTCTGATTGAAGCGCTCTGGCTGGAGATTTCAGTTTAGTTGCTCAGATCACATGGGCGCGCTGCAACTCGGTCAACGACAAGGCGTTGAGGCGAGCCAGCAAAGGGTCCCGCCGGTCACGACGGGGATGGGCCAGTTGCACCGCAAGCGCCTGACGAATGCTGCCGGGGCGATTGTCCATCACCAGCACCCGATCACTGAGGTAAAGCGCTTCATCCACAGGCCTGAGTGCCATCGCCGCCTCGACGCCGTCGATCGAAAGCAAACGCGAAGCCATTGCCGACTTTCTGGTGCGTCTGAAACAGGCTCCGGGGCTGGGTCGACAGCCAAACCGACGAGTACGCCGATCTCTGGGCGAAGAAAGCCAACCTTGACCAGAACGTCTCGCGCCATTGGTTGCGCCAGGCCCACATGACCGTCGGCCCGGTGGATGCGCAGGCAGCAAAGGATCTGCAAAGCACGGCGGGCTTCCTGTTCAAGGTAAAAGCGCTGCCGACTGCGCTGGCGACTGCGCCGATTATCGACTGCTCGTTTCAGCAGGCGTTTGACCAGTAACCCACGATGCCGGGCAGCACTGGAACCAAACACTGTGTACCCTTATCCAACCTCGGCCCGCAGCGACCTGCGGGCCGACGAAGGATAATTGGGCAAAACATGAAACAGCAGTTCAAGGTTCTATCTGCACTCATCATCGCCACAGGGCTGGTTGGGTGCATCGCTTCTCCCATCGAAATGACGCCGCAGACCGAACAGCGTCTGAGCGCGCAACCACCGATCCGTTTTCTGCTGACCTTCGACGACGGTCCCAGCGCTTCGAGTTTCTGGAATCCGACGATGACTGTACTCGACAGTCTGGCCACTAACCCGGTGCAACGGAACCTCAAAGCGGTGTTCTTCGTGCAGACCCGTGCCTCACGAGCCGGCGGCAGTGAAATAGGGCGCCAGGTCATGCATCGCGAACAGGCCGAAGGTCAGATCCTGGGCTTCCACACGGCCACGCCCGGGCACACCAATCATCGCTCCCTGGATCAGCAAGAACTGGAACAGTCCCTCACCAACGGCAGCGCCGACATCGCTGCGATCACCGGTGCTCCACCGACCCTGGTGCGCCCGCCATTCTGGAACTACGACAAGCGCACCTTCGCGGCCTATCAGCAACACGGCATGCATATGCTGCTGACCGACCTGAGCGCCAATGACGGCAAGATCTGGGGTTTCAACGCCAGCCCCCGGCGGCGGGCCCACTTCCTGCGCATAATGTCCGAAGTGCGCGAGCGCATCGCCCTTGGCGAGTTACCGGTGGTGGACGGGGTGATTCCGGTGGTGGTGACCTTCCACGACCTCAATCGCTATACCGCCCGGCACACGCGCGAATACCTGCAAATCCTGCTCGACAGTGCACAGGCTGCCGGTGTGAAAACCGCCGAAAAGCCGTTTTACGACGACACGGCAGCGCTGCAACGGGCCGCCATGGCGCGTACCGTTCGCGACGGTTCACAGCCGGTTAAATTACCGGGGCTCTGGAATTGGATCTGGGGTGGGGATTCTCACTGAAAGGTCGCCAAAGTGAGAAACAGCTAACACTTATTTTCAGCATTGGCGGACGCAGGATGGGAAAAGCCCATCTATGCTGAGCAAGTTGGATCCGATTAATGGCCACGGAGGCGCCAGTCATGGTTTCAGTTCCTGAGCTTTGCCGCATTGTTGAGTCCGGTTTTCAACCGCTTTCCAGTGCCTGCACGGTGAATCCGGACGGAACGTTACGGATCAAAGTCTACGAACCCGCCACCGGGCGAATTGATCTGTTGATTACTGGAGTATCGCCAGCACGGCTGACCACCGTTCGCGATATCTCCAATCTGATTGGCGAGTTGCGCATCGAGATGCGCGCCGGTCGTCGGGCGTTTGCCGGCTAGGCCCGCGGTTGCAGTTCATCAATCATCTGCAAGCAATGATTCAACCCCGGCGATACGTCGCCCACGCGCCTGCTGAGAATAATCGGCGAGGTCGCGTTGTCTTCCAGCAGCGGCGTGAAACCAATGTCGTCGCGGTGCAGCAATTGCACCGAGGCCGGCACCAGGGTGACGCCGATTCCCGCTCCCACCAGACCGATGGCTGTTTGCAGCTCGTTGGTCCATTGCGCCACGTGGATGCTCACGCCATAGGATTCGAACAACGCGATCACATGGTCGGCATAGCTGGGGCGCGGGTTGCCTGGGTACAGCACAAAAGGTTCTTTCGCCAATTCGCGAAGACTGATCGGCCCGGCCAGTAATGGATGGCCGGCGGGCAGGGCGGCGACCAGTCGGTCTTCGGTCAGCACCGTCTGGATGATCGCCGGGTCGTCGATGCGGATGCGGCCGAAACCGATATCGATGCGCCCGGCCTTGAGCGCCTGCACTTGTTGTAGCGTGGTCATTTCCGAGAGCCCCAGTTCAAGCTCCAGGGGCTCGCCGCTGCGCAAACGGCGAATCAGTTCCGGCAGCACGCCGTACAGCGTCGACGGTGCGAATCCGATGCCCAGCCAGGTCTTTTCGCCCAGACCGATTCGTCGCGTGTTGTCGCACACCTTGCTCAGTTGCTCGAGCAGGGCGGTGGAGTGTTCATGGAAAAACCGCCCGGCGTCGGTCAGCTTCAGCGGCCGTCCGCGTTCTAGCAACAACACCCCCAGTTCATCCTCCAGTTGCTGCATCTGTCGGCTCAGCGGCGGTTGGGCAATGTGCAGAAGCTCGGCGGCACGGGTGAAGTTGAGGGTTTGAGCCAATACCTGAAAATACCGCAGGTGACGCAGTTCCATGGGGCCTCCTGACGCAAGTCGGTTGCATACCTTAAAGGTATCAAGTCAGACCAATTCTATATTGGCTTCCCGAAAAAAGCCGTACCAGAATCGGTTCCAGAACTTTAAGAACCTGATGGGTATCGACATGCTTGCAACTGCCATTGAATCGATCGAGACGATCATCGTCGATCTGCCGACCATCCGCCCGCACAAGCTGGCGATGCACACCATGCAGAACCAGACCCTGGTGATCATTCGTGTGCGCTGCGCCGACGGCATCGAAGGCATTGGCGAATCCACCACCATCGGTGGCCTGGCCTACGGCAACGAAAGCCCTGACAGCATCAAGACCAACATCGACAAACACTTCGCGCCGCTGCTGCTGGGCCAGGACAGCGCCAACGTGAATGCCGCGATGTTGCGCCTGGAGCGCAGCATCCGTGGCAACACCTTCGCTAAATCAGGTATCGAAACCGCCTTGCTCGACGCTCAGGGCAAACGCCTTGGGCTGCCGGTCAGCGAGTTGCTGGGCGGCCGCGTTCGCGATGCCCTGCCAGTGGCGTGGACCTTGGCCAGTGGTGACACCGACAAGGACATCGCCGAAGCGGAAAAAATGCTCGACCTGCGCCGCCATCGCATCTTCAAACTGAAAATCGGTGCCGCTGAGGTCAACCGCGACCTGGCCCACGTAATTGCGATCAAGAAAGCCTTGGGCGATCGCGCCAGCGTGCGGGTCGATGTCAATCAGGCCTGGGACGAAGCGGTCGCGCTTCGCGCCTGCCGGATCCTGGGAACCAACGGTATCGACCTGATCGAACAGCCGATCTCGCGCAACAACCGCGCCGGCATGGCGCGCCTGAATGCCATGAGCCCGGCGCCGATCATGGCCGACGAATCCATCGAGTGCGTGGAAGATGCGTTCAATCTGGCCCGTGAAGGCGCGGCCTCGGTGTTTGCCTTGAAGATCGCCAAGAACGGCGGCCCGCGTGCCGTGCTGCGAACCGCTGCGATTGCCGAAGCGGCCGGTATCGGCCTGTATGGCGGCACCATGCTCGAAGGTGGCATCGGCACCCTGGCCTCGGCCCATGCCTTTGTCACGCTGAACAAACTGGCGTGGGATACCGAGCTGTTCGGCCCGCTGCTGCTGACTGAAGACATTCTCAGCGAGCCGCTGGTCTATCGCGATTTCGAGTTGCACGTGCCGAAAACACCGGGCCTGGGCCTGAGCCTCGATGAAGAACGTCTGGCGTTCTTCCGTCGTGACAAATCGTCTACTGCCATTCATCACGCCTGAGGAGAGCATTATGCTGTTCCACGTAAAAATGACCGTGAATCTACCGGTCGACATGAATCCGGAAACGGCCAACAAGCTAAAGACCGACGAGAAAGCCCTGGCCCAGCGCCTGCAAGAGCAAGGCAAGTGGCGTCACCTGTGGCGCATCGCCGGTCACTATGCCAATTACAGCGTTTTCGACGTCGACAGCGCGCAGGAACTGCACGACCTGCTCATGCAATTGCCGCTGTTTCCGTACATGGCGATCGAGGTCGACGCGATGTGCCGGCATCCTTCTTCCATCCGCGAGGATGACCGCTGAACCCAGCCTGTTCAGTTCGCTACGCTAATAATTACAAGATGAGGAACCCACCAAAATGAACGTCAAGATTTCCCACACTGCCAGTGTCCAGAAGTTTCTCGAAGAGGCCAGCGGTCTGCTCAACGACGCCGGCGACCCGCGGGTCAAGGCCTTGGTCTACCGCATCCTGCGTGATTCGGTGAACATCATCGAAGACCTGGCCGTGACCCCGGAAGAGTTCTGGAAAGCCGTCAACTACCTCAACGTGCTGGGTGCGCGTCAAGAGGCCGGGTTGGTGGTGGCCGGGCTCGGTCTGGAGCATTACCTTGACCTGCTGATGGACGCCGAAGACGAGCAGGCCGGCAAGGCCGGCGGCACACCTCGGACCATCGAAGGCCCACTGTACGTGGCGGGTGCACCCCTGTCGGAAGGCGAAGCGCGGCTGGATGACGGCATCGATCCGGGTGTGGTGCTGTTCATGCAGGGCCAGGTCAAAAACACCGCCGGCGAACCGTTGGCCGGCGCGGTGGTGGATGTCTGGCACGCCAACACCGGCGGCACTTACTCCTACTTCGATACCACTCAATCGGAGTTCAACCTGCGTCGTCGTATCGTCACCGATGCCGAGGGTCGTTTTCGCTTTCGCAGCATCGTGCCGTCGGGCTATGGCTGCCCGCCGGACGGTCCGACCCAGCAACTGCTCGATCAACTGGGCCGTCATGGTCAACGGCCGGCGCACATTCACTTCTTCATTTCCGCGCCGGATCATCGTCACCTGACCACCCAGATCAACCTCGATGGCGATCAATACCTGCACGACGATTTCGCCTATGCGACCCGTGATGAACTGATCGCGAAGATCACCTTCAGCGACGATCCACAGCGTGCAGCGGCGCACGGTGTCAGCGGTCGATTTGCCGAAATCGATTTCGATTTCACCTTGCAGACCTCCGCGCAACCCGACGAGCAGCAACGCCACGAGCGGGTCCGCGCGCTCGAGGACTGATCGCGGGATGTGAGCGAACCCGACCTTGTGGGAGCGGGCTTGCTCGCGAAGGGGCCATCAGCTTCAGCATCAATGCTGACTGACACACCGCCTTCGCGAACAAGCCCGCTCCCACACGGGTTTCGGTTAACCGACTGGCAGCACGTCGGCCTACTGACACACCGTTGCGCGCACTGTTCTAGAATGGCCCGACGTTACCTATAACAACAATGAGAGTGACCCGATGATGCAAGCGCAACTGTTGAGTCAGCGCAGCACCGTATTCGACCACGCCGACCCTTACGCGGTGTCGGGGTACGTCAATCAGCATGTCGGTAACCATTGCATTCTGATGCCCCGGGCCGGGCGACCGCTGGCCAGCCTCAATCATCGCAAGTTTGCCAGCCTCGACCTGTGTCGCATCAGCTATGGCGGCAGCGTACGGGTCACCTCCGGTGCGCTGGAAAGCATCTATCACCTGCAAGTGCTGCTGCGCGGCAACTGCCTGTGGCGCGGTCATGGGCAGGAACACTACTTCGCACCCGGCGAGTTGCTGCTGATCAATCCCGATGATCCGGTGGACCTGACGTATTCCGACGATTGCGAAAAATTCATCCTCAAAGTTCCCACGCCGTTACTGGAATCCGTGTGCGATGAGCAGCGCTGGCGATATCCGGGGCAGGGTGTGCGGTTTCTGGAGAATCGTTATCAGCTCGAAGAGCTGGAAGGCTTTGTCGGTCTGCTGGCAATGATTTGCCAGGAAGCCGAGGCGACCGAGCAGATTCCCAGGGTGCAGGAGCATTACGCACAGATCATCGTCAGCAAGATGCTCAGCCTGATGAAGACCAACGTCAGCCGGATCAGTCTCGGCTCACAGACGGCCACGTTTGAGGTGATTGCCGACTACATCGCGGGCCACCTCAAACAGGACATCGACAGCGAAGAACTGGCGCGCCAGGCGCGGATGAGTCTGCGCTCGTTGTACGGATTGTTTGAGCGCAACGCCGGTACCACGCCGAAAAACTACATCCGGCAAAAACGCCTTGAGCGCATCAACGCCTGCCTGAGCGACCCGACCTGCAACGTGCGCAACGTCACGGAAGTGGCCATGGATTACGGCTTCCTGCACCTGGGCCGGTTCTCCGACAGCTACCGCAAACAGTTTGGCGAACTGCCGTCGGACACCCTCAAACGCCGCCACTGACTGCATTTACCCTGTGGGAGCGAGCTTGCTCGCGATGAGGCCAGCACATCCAACATCTTTGTTGACTGGTACACCGCTATCGCGAGCAAGCTCGGTCCCACAGGTTCGGCGTCACTTCTGCACAAAACGGATACAGGTCTGCACCCAGCGGATAGTCCACCCCATCCCCCCGTCCTAGCATGGCCCTGCCTGAATAAAAACAATGGAGGCGGCGGCCATGTCCCTGCGACCCGAATACCTTCACTCCCTGCTCGAAGATGACAAAGAACAGGGCATCTATCGCTGCAAGCGCGAGATGTTCACTGACCCGCGGCTGTTCGATCTCGAGATGCTGCACATCTTCGAAGGCAACTGGCTGTACCTGGCCCACGAAAGCCAGATCCCCAACAAAAACGACTTCTACACCACCACCATGGGGCGCCAGTCGATCTTCCTCGCGCGCAACAAGGACGGTGAGCTCAATGCGTTCCTCAACGCCTGCAGCCATCGTGGCGCAACGCTGTGCCGGCACAAGTCCGGCAACAAAAGTTCGTACACCTGCCCATTCCATGGCTGGACCTTCAACAACTCCGGCAAGCTGCTCAAGGTCAAGGATCCGGCCGAAGCGGGCTACCCGGCGAGCTTCAACTGCGAAGGCTCCCACGACCTGACCAAAGTTGCGCGTTTCGAGTCTTATCGCGGCTTCCTGTTTGGCAGCCTCAAGGCTGATGTCGTGCCGTTGGTTGAACACCTGGGCGAGTCGGCAAAGATCATCGACATGATCGTCGACCAGTCTGCCGATGGCCTGGAAGTGCTGCGCGGTTCCTCCAGCTACATCTACGAAGGCAACTGGAAGCTCACCGCTGAAAACGGCGCCGACGGCTATCACGTCAGCTCCGTGCACTGGAACTACGCGGCCACCCAGAACCAGCGCAAGCAACGCGAGGCCGGCGATTGCAACCCGACCATGAGTGCCGGCAGTTGGGCCAAGCAGGGCGGTGGTTTCTATTCCTTCGACAAGGGCCACATGCTGCTCTGGACCCGTTGGTCCAACCCCGAGGACCGTCCGCTGTACGAGCGTCGCGATGAGTTGGCTCAGGATTTCGGCAAGGCCCGCGCCGACTGGATGATCGAGAACTCGCGCAACCTGTGCCTCTACCCGAACGTGTACCTGATGGACCAGTTCAGTTCACAGATTCGCATCGCCCGGCCGATCTCGGTCGACCGTACGGAAATCACCATTTACTGCATCGCCCCCAAAGGCGAAAGCGACCACGCCCGTTCCAGCCGGATTCGTCAGTACGAAGACTTCTTCAACGTCAGCGGCATGGCCACCCCGGACGACCTGGAAGAGTTTCGTTCCTGCCAGACCAGTTATCAGGGCAGCGTGACCGCCTGGAACGACATGTCCCGTGGCGCCGAGCACTGGATCGAAGGCGCCGATGAGGCGGCCAAGGAAATCGACCTGCATCCCCTGCTCAGCGGCGTGCGCACAGAAGACGAAGGCCTGTTCGTGCTGCAACACAAGTATTGGCAGCAGACCATGCTCAAGGCCTTGGCCGCAGAGCAGTCCGACCTGATTCCTGTGGAGGCCGTGCAATGACCATCACCTATGACGCCGTACGCGATTTTCTCTTCCGCGAAGCGCGCTACCTCGATGACCGGCAATGGGACGAATGGCTGGAGTTGTACGCCCCGGACGCGACGTTCTGGATGCCGTCCTGGGACGACAACGACGAGCTGACCGAAGACCCGCAGCGGGAAATCTCGCTGATCTGGTACGGCAACCGCACTGGCCTGGAAGACCGCGTCTTCCGCGTCAAGACCGAACGTTCCAGCGCGAGCATTCCGGACACCCGCACCTCGCACAACATCAGCAACATCGAGCTGCTCGAACAGGCCGACGGCTTCTGCAAGGTGCGCTTCAACTGGCACACCCTGAGCTTTCGCTACAAGACCGTCGACAGCTATTTCGGCAGCAGTTTCTACACCCTCGATGTGCGCGGTGAAAACCCGCTGATCAAGGCCAAGAAAGTGATTCTGAAGAACGATTACGTTCGCCAGGTCATCGATGTTTACCACCTGTGAGGCCGCTGTCATGACTCATTCCATTGCGTTCAATTTTGAAGACGGCGTCACCCGGTTCATCGACGCCAACGTCGGCGAAACCGTGGCCGATGCCGCGTATCGCCAGGGCATCAATATTCCACTGGACTGCCGCGACGGCGCTTGCGGCACCTGCAAATGCTTCGTCGAGGCCGGCCGTTATGATTTGGGCGAGGAGTACATCGAAGACGCCCTCAGCGCGGAAGAGGCTGAGCAAGGTTTCGTCCTGACCTGCCAGATGCGCGCCCAGAGCGATTGCGTGGTGCGCGTGCCGACCTCATCCGAGGTGTGCCGCACACGTCAGGCCAGTTATGACGCCACCATCAGTGCCGTGCGCCAGTTGTCCGACAGCACCATCGCGCTGTCGATCAAAGGCGAAGCCCTGAGCAAACTGGCGTTCCTGCCGGGGCAATACGTGAACCTCGGGATTCCCGGCAGCGAGCAGACCCGCGCCTATTCGTTCAGCTCGTTGCAGCGCGACGGCGAGGTCAGTTTCCTGATCCGCAACGTGCCCGGCGGCCTGATGAGCAGCTTCCTCACCGGCATGGCCAAGGCCGGCGACAGCATGAACCTGGCCGGGCCGTTGGGCAGCTTCTATCTGCGCGACATTCGCCGTCCGTTATTGCTGCTGGCCGGTGGTACGGGACTGGCACCGTTCACGGCGATGCTGGAAAAAATCGCCGAGCAGGGCAGTGAGCATCCACTGCATTTGATCTACGGCGTGACCAACGATTTCGATCTGGTGGAGATGGATCGACTCGAAGCCTTCGCCGCACGAATCCCGAACTTCAGCTTCAGTGCCTGCGTGGCCAACCCGGACAGTCAGCACCCGCTCAAGGGCTACGTGACCCAACACATCGAACCGCAGCATTTGAACGAAGGCGACGTCGATGTCTACCTGTGCGGCCCGCCGCCGATGGTCGAGGCCGTCAGCCAGTTCATCCGTGAAAAAGGCATCGCGCCGACAAACTTTTACTACGAGAAATTTGCCGCCAGCGCGGCCTGAGCCGCGCTGTTGTGGGAGAGAGACATGAACAGATTCCACGAAAAAGTCGCGCTGATCACGGGCGCTGCCCAAGGCATCGGCCGGCGTGTTGCCGAGCGCATGGCGGCGGAAGGGGCGCGGTTGATTCTGGTCGATCGCTCCGAGTTGATGTTCGAGGTTCAGCAGCAATTGGGGCAGGGCAGCCAGGTGCTCGCGCTGACCGCCGATCTTGAGCAATACAGCGAATGCAGCCGCGTCATGCAAACCGCCATCGAGCGTTTCGGGCGTCTGGATGTGCTGGTCAATAATGTTGGCGGGACGATCTGGACCAAGCCTTTTGAGCATTACGAAGCGTCGCAGATCGAGGCTGAAGTACGTCGGTCGCTGTTCCCGACGCTGTGGTGCTGTCATGCCGCGTTGCCGTTCATGCTTGAACAGGGAAGTGGCGCCATCGTCAACGTTTCGTCCATCGCCACGCGCAGTGTCAATCGTGTGCCGTACGGTGCGGCGAAGGGAGGGGTCAACGCGCTGACCGCTTGCCTGGCCTTCGAAACCGCCGGTCGCGGGATTCGGGTCAATGCCACCGCGCCCGGTGGCACCGAAGCGCCGCCGCGGGTCATTCCGCGCAACAGCGCCGATCAGAGCGCGCAAGAGAAGGTCTGGTATCAGCAGATTGTCGACCAGACGCTCGACAGCAGTTTGATGAAGCGCTACGGCACGCTGGATGAACAGGCAAGCGCTATTCTGTTTCTGGCCAGCGACGAAGCGTCCTATATCACCGGCATGATCATGCCGGTCGGTGGCGGCGACCAGGGCTGATCCACTTACAAGCGACGCTGAAATGCTCTGATAATTCTGAGCGTGGCATCGCTTGTGTTCAGGTTCTGGACCGCGTCCAGCGGATACCAGATGCAGTCGAAAATTTCGTTTTGCGGGCGGGCCTCATTCGCGTTCGCCACTGAGGCCTCGTACACATGGTGTCGGGTGCTGCCCGTTTGCAACTCCATCAAGTACAGCAACCCGTCGACCCCAAGCCCTGTCTCTTCCTGAAGTTCTCGCGTGGCGGCGTCGGCAATGGCTTCACCACGCTCAACCTTTCCACCGGGCAGCATCCAGCGGCTCCTTGGCTTGCGCACCAGGAGAATGTGCCGGTCCTGCTCGCAAATGACGGTCGCGCGTACTTTCATGTGTTACCTGATTGCTGTTTGTCATAAATCAGTCATGAAAATGCAATATTCGAGCCGAGGTGTCTGTCTCAACGGTTGGAGTGATGGACGAGGTTGAAAGTGCAACCGGATGTCGGAATCCTGGCGCGACGTCTGGTCGGCGCTTCATGGAAGGTCGGGTGTAAGGTATTCAAGTGAATCCAGGATCATTACTGCCGAAATGGAGGTGACTATGAGCGTTCCGATGCTGACCAAAATGCACATGAACGGGAGCCTTTGGCAGTAGAGAGGAAGCATTGGCCTTTGCAGCCGCTCTTCCCGGCTACAAGGCCAGAGCAAGTCGGCCTGCACGCAGCCAGAAATCAGATAAATAGCGCACTTGCAGCCCCGGTTCGCCGGGGCTTTTCTTTGCTGGGCGCTGAGGTCCCGGGCTAATAACCGCCGCCGGTGCTGCGGGAAGGCTCTCGGGCTTTTTGTTGCGCGTGGCTCCATTCCGCGCAGGTCATGAAGCTTGTATGGTCGACCTTGCCTCTGCCATCGAAACTGACGTTGTAAGTTTGCTTATGGCCGGCCTGCGTCAGCTTGTAGTCAAAGCAAGTGCCAGGCTCAACGGTGCGATCCGTTATGGATAAAGGCTGGCCGCCTATGTGCTGGACTTGATCCTTGCTCATGCCGGTCTCGACCTTTGCGACCAACGGCTGATCCCGATAGACACGCGATTCGGTGCTGCAGCCACCCGACGCGGCCAGTACAACGGCCAGCGCGCATAGAGGCTTGTGCATGGCAGTGCTCCTGCTATTGAGCTTTCGTTCGAGTGATAATCTTGGCTTTCACTTCCTCGGCATAACCCTTCAATCGTTCTTCATCTCCCTGAAATAACTCGCACAGTTTTAGGGTTGCTTGCGCATCCACATCATTGCCGGCCAGGCGTAGCTGCTCTGCGATGCGCAAAAGCTCTACCGCTGACCATCTCAAATCCGACGCAACGCTTTGCAGGTTACGCCGAAGTTCGTTTTCAGATTCGTTAAGCCACATGATGACCTCCTGCCAATCCCCGCTACGAAATTTTAGTCCCATTTCACAGGTCAGGGTGTTTTGTTCGTCTGGGTCGTGGGTGCAGCCTTTTGTCGGGAAAATGAACGCGAACCCGCAGTTCTGATGTCGTAGTGAGGTAGTGAATTTTTGCTAGGGCGAGGCAACTTCAAATGACGGCTACCGATGATTTTAGATTTCATGCCCATGAGCTGATGGTTGATCTGGACGCGGCCACCACGGAAATGATGAAACTGATTTCTGCGCATCAGCTGAGCGGCCCGGAATGGGAACGGGTTACTCAATGGCAGCATGAAGCGTATGAAAGATGGATGACTTATCTGAACGAGAGGTCGTATCCGGATCCCGGGGATCACAACGCCCCGTGCTGAGTTCTGTGTAACGGATGGATGTCCGGGCAGCGACGCGCTACATTTCCTTTTTTCGGGATAAGGACGCGTCATGCGCAATTTGATTGGGGGAGTAGGGTTGGCGTTGCTGGCGGGCTGTTCGTTGCCAGCGTCCCTGGTGCCAGGTGAGCCCAATCTCAGCAAGTACAGTAACAAGATGCCAAAAGACTATGCCGCGTGCGTTCTGCCGGCGTGGCAGCGGGAGATACCCAACACGACCCAATCGGCGATTTCCAACGGCTACAGGGTCACGGCGCCGAGCATCATCACGGCCGACGAGATCGTGGATATCGTGAAATCCAAGGATGGCAGTCACGTATCGCTTTATCAGGGGCCGCCCTGGGCGAAATCCGGGGCGTTGCGTCAGGCAGTGCGTGATTGTCTGTAAGGGTTAGTCGGTGATATCGGTCACCTGGATGATCGGGTCGTCGCTTGCCTGAGCGCTCGCACCGATTTTCTTTTCCCGACGATCGTTCATCCAGTTGTCCACCTCAGCATTGAATTGCGCCGGCGCTTTTCGTCCAACCTTCCTGGCGAGATCAAGAATGGTCTGCTGGGCGAGGGCGTCTTCCATGCGTTTCTGCGCGGTCATCATGGCGGCATGCACCGAGCACTGACCTGCCAGCGCCCACGCCGGCGCGGAACCTTCGAACAAGGCGCAACGCCCCCGAATCTCTCGGCAATCGAAGATGAGCTTCTGGCCGTCGATGGCATTGACGATATCCAGAATGCTGATTTCGTCAGAAGGCCGGGCCAGCTTGAACCCGCCGCGCACGCCTTCAGTGGCGACCACCAGTTTTGCCTTGGCCAGTTTGGTGAAAATTTTTGCCAGATAGTCCTGTGGTACGCCTTGCAGCTCAGCAAGGTCGCGCACGCTCGCCTCACGGGTGTCGCCGCAATTGCCCACCAAAAAAATCAGGCAATGAATGCCGTACTCAACGCCTGCGCTGTAAAGAGACATATCAATCTCCGACTAAAGGTGTCGTAAATGTTAACAGCGGAAAGCGAGCCGAGCAACGCATCCGGTCGCGTATTCACTGCTCGTTGTGCGGCAGAGTTGGCTGTTCATAAGCCTTTTCTGGACAAATCGAACTTTTCGATACTAACCATCAGTAATTTCGTTTTGTGCCAAGTAACTAGGATCAATATAGTCGCCGTTGTCCGGTCAGCAGTGGTAAGCAGTCGCTACCGAAGAGCGTGACCTTTAACGAATTCATCACTTGGTCTTCTCCTCGGAGTTAGAAATGAAACAGCACATTCTGGTTATCGGCGCAGGTTTCGGTGGCATGTGGACGGCTTTGAGCGCCACGCGTCTGTTCGACATTCATGGTCACAACGACGTTGAAGTGACCGTTCTGGCCCCTCAGGCCGAGCTGCGAGTCCGTCCGCGCTTCTACGAACCGAATGCTCACCAACTGGCCGCACCGATCGGCGAACTGTTCGATGCGGTCGGCGTCAACTTCATCAAGGGCTCTGCCGAAACCATCGACGTTGAGCAAAAACGTGTCGGCTACCTCGATGCATCCGGCAACCAGCAAGTGTGCAGCTACGACAAACTCGTTCTGGCGACCGGCAGCCGCCTGGCATTGCCGAACACGCCAGGTGTGGCAGAACACGCCTTCGACGTGGACCAGATCGAACAGGCCGTACGCCTGGAAAATCACCTCAAGTCCCTGGTGAACCTGCCAGAAAGCCAAGCTCGCAACACCGTAGTGGTGGCCGGCGGTGGCTTCACCGGGATTGAAACCGCGACTGAAATGCCTGCGCGGCTGCGTGCCATCCTGGGTGATCGCGCCGACATCGAAGTGATCATCGTTGATCGTGGCGAGAAAGTTGGCGGGTCCATGGGCGCCGAGATCGCCAAGTCGATCGCTGAAGCCAGTATTGAAACGGGCGTGAAATGGCGCTTGAAATCGTCGGTCGTCGCCGTCGATGAAAACGGTGTGACGCTGGCCGATGGTCAGCGCATCGATGCCCAAACCGTGGTCTGGACCACCGGTGTACGCGCCAGCTCGCTGACCGAGCAGATTCCGGCCGAACGCGATCACCTGGGCCGTCTGCACGTCGACGCGCACTTGAAAGTCATTGGCCAGGAAGACATCTTCGCCACCGGCGACGTGGCTTACGCCGCCACCGATGACATCGGCAACTTCGCACTGATGACCTGCCAGCACGCTATCGTATTGGGTCGTCATGCCGGCAATAACGTTGCTGCGCAGATTCTGGGTGTGGATCCGACTCCGTATAGCCAGCCTAAATACGTGACCTGTCTGGATTTGGGAGCTTGGGGTGCGGTTTACACTGAAGGTTGGGATCGCCAGGTCAAGCTGGTCAAACAGGAAGCCAAGTCGCTCAAGACGCAAATCAACACCCAGTGGATCTACCCTCCGGTGGCCAATCGCGAAACTGCATGGGCAGCGGCGGATCCGTTGATTCCGATTGCCTAAAAAGTCGTTAGCGTTATCTCGATAACGCTGCCAGCTTAGAAAAAATCCCGCCCGGGTTCTCTTGGGCGGGATTTTTTTGCGTCTTGAACGGTTGCGGACGTGAAATTTAACGTGTACTTTTTCATGAAAATATAAGTATAAAAATTCACGAGGCCTGCATGTTTCAGCAATCTACCCAGCACGTCGCCAGCTATTACGCCTACACCTGCGCGGATCACTTGGTGGATCGAGCTGTTCTTGAGGGCGAGCAGGATACCGAGGTGTTGATCATCGGGGCTGGTTTCAGTGGGTTGCATACGGCGTTGCGTCTGGCCCTGGCCGGTAAGCGCGTGACGTTGCTCGAAGCCAGTCGGGTGGCCTGGGCCGCCTCGGGCCGCAATGGCGGTCAGGCCATTCTAGGTTGGTCGTGTGACATGCCGCCGTTGGAGGCAGCGCTGGGTTATGAGCGCGCGCGCCGGTTATGGGACAGCATGCGCTGGGCTGCACGGGAGTTGCGAGATTTGCCCGCGCGCCATGGTTTTGATTGTGACTATCGGCCCGGCCACCTCTGGACGTCGGTGATGCCGCGTCGGGTGAGTCTGCTGACAGAATGGCAACACGAGGCCAGCCACAAGTGGGGCCACGATGATTTGCAGTTCATCGCGCGCGAGGCGTTGCCTGATTGGGCCGCCAGTGAGCGCTACCAGGCGGGCCTATTTGATCCTGAAGGCGGGCATTTGAATCCGCTGAAACTGGCGCTCGGCCTGGCCGCTGCAATTGAACAGGCCGGTGGACGTATTCATGAACAGAGTAAGGCGTTGAGTTATCACGAAGAAGGCGATCGTTACGTGGTCACCACTGAGCGCGGTAGCATTCGCGCCGACGTGCTGGTGCTGGCGTGCAACGCCTACCTTGATCGGCTTGATCCGAAGCTGTCGAGTTGCGTGTTACCGGTTGGCACTTATCAGGTGGCCACCGTGCCACTTTCAGAGCAACAGGCGACCGCGTTGCTACCGAGCAATGTGTGCGTCACCGACAACCAGTTTGTTCTCGATTATTTCCGCCGTACGCCGGACAACCGCCTGCTGTTCGGTGGTGGTTGCACTTACCTGGGCGGCATGCCGAAGGACATCGCCGCCGCCACACGGCCCTATCTGGAGCGCGTATTTCCCCAGCTCAAGGGCGTCGAACTGGACTTTGCCTGGGGAGGACACATCGATCTGACCCTCAAGCGCACGCCTGACGTCGGTCGACGTGGCGATCTCTACTGGGTACAGGGTTACTCAGGTCATGGCGTGCTGCCGACTTTGGCCGGGGCGCGTGCCGTGTCCGACGCGATACTTGGCCAGCCGGATGAGCTGGCGTTGTATCAGGGTTTGATCAACGGCAGTTTTCCCGGTGGACAGTATTTGGCAGCACCGCTGGAAGCCATCGGCAAAGCCTGGTATCGGCTGCGCGACAGTATTTGAAGCATCAATTTCTGGAAGCCTTTAGATGGACATGCAAGAAGAAATCTCGGCGCTGGCGATCCTGATCCAGGACCTGCGCAAACACAAAAAATACACGCTGAAAGACCTGGCGGACAAAATCGGTCGTTCGGTCGGGTTTCTCTCGCAAGTCGAGCGGGGGTTGTCACGTCCCACGGTGGCGGACTTGACCGCCATCAGCGAAACCCTCGGCGTGCCGACCACCTATTTCTACAGCTTGCCCAAGCCCATGGCATTGCCTTGGGTGACCCGCCCGGATGAGCGACGCACGCTGTATTACGCCGACGGGATTACCGACATCCTCGTCTCTCCGAAAATGAGGGCGTCCTTTTCAATGCTTGAAAGCCAACTGGAGCCCGGCGCCAGCAGTGGTGATCGGCACATGAACGACAGCTCGGAGCAGGGTGGCTATGTCCTCGAGGGGGAACTGACGTTGTGGCTGGATGACGATAAGCCGGTGACATTGCGCACCGGCGACAGTTTTCAGCTGGCCAGTCATACGCATTGTCGCTACGGCAACCTCTCGGATCAGCTCGCCCGGGTGCTTTGGGTTTACACCTGATAAAAACAACAAGGAACACTAACGATGGATGCTGTCTGCTCTGATCTGGTTGCTGAGGTTCGCGCGTTTCGTCAGCGCTTCCCGCAGGTGCGTTACGTTGACCTGATTTCCCTGGATATCCCCGGGCATTTTTACGGTAAGCGCTACCCGATAGAAATGCTCGAGAAGGTCGCCGCAGGCAGCGCGCTCAAGCTGCCGCAAAACTGTGTGTTGCTGGGTACGCAGGGCGGTCTGTTCAAAATCGGCGACTACTGTTTCAACGACGGCGACCCGGATGCTCCACGCCGCCTGGTGCTCGGTACGCTCAAGCCCGTGAGCTGGGAAAAACAACTGCTGGGGCAAATGCTGATTACCTCAAGCGGTACTGAAAAGCCTATCGTTTTCGAGCCGCGTGAAGTGTTGGCGCAGGTGCTCGAGCGCCTCGGCCGAAAAGGAATTTTCCCCGTGGTCGCGTTCGAACTGGAGTTCTATCTGTTCGATCGTCAGCTACGTGACGGCTTGCCTCAGTTCCCTCGCGATCAGCTGACGGACGATGCCGATGATCAGCCGAACATGCACATCGAACGGCTGTCGAGATTTTCACCGGTACTCGATGACATGGTCGAGACCGCGCGGGCGCAAGGCATCGATGCCACGGTAATCACTGCGGAGCTGGGCCCGGGCCAGTTCGAGATCAATTTCGGTCACCTTGACGACGGCCTGCGTGCGGCCGACTGGGCGGCCCTGTTCTGCCGCAGCACTCGGGGCGTGGCCCTTAAGCACAACCACCGCGCCAGCTTCATGGCAAAACCCTACCTGCAGCACCCCGGCAGCGGCATGCATGTGCATGTGAGCCTTTACGACGAGGCGGGAACCAACCTGTTGGCGGCTAACGATCAGCAGGCGCTGCGCCATGCGGTGGCCGGTTGCCTTGAAGTGTTGCCGCATTGCATGCCGATCTTTGCACCGAATCACAACGCCATGCGTCGCTTGAGCGGCACGGTGAATGTCGCGACGCGCGCGAGTTGGGGCTTTGAAGATCGTGACGCCTGCCTGCGGGTGCCTGAGTCGGACGCTAAGAATCTGCGCATCGAACATCGCCTGGCGGGCGCGGATGCCAATCCTTATCTCGTGTTGGCGGCGATTCTGGTAGGGCTGGAGCAAGGGCTGGAAGTAGGACGTGAACCGATTGCATCCCTCAACGAAGATCGTGGTAGTGGAATCGACTTCCCGCTGGAGATGCTGGAGGCCGTGCGTTCGATGCAAAACAACATGCAGCTGCGCGAGGGTTTGGGGGCAGAGTTTGTAGATGTCTACTGCGAAAACAAGCGCCAGGACCATTTGGCGTTCCTGCAAGACATCAGTGCGCGGGAGTATCGCTGGTACCTCTAAATCAGTCCTTGTCGGGACTCGTCCATAAAAAACGTGTGGATATTTAATGAGTTAGAAGCTTTAGTAACTGGATAGTGAATCAAAATATCTTGTTACGGGCAGAAATATTAAGTAATATTCTCCCCGCGTTCACCACCACGGTTTATGCATTTTGAGTCCCAGGCGTCCATCAGCTGCCTGGGATTTTTTTTGCCTGAAATTCGGACCGGTGCGCACAATCTGACCCGGTGCATCAAGACCACAATCACAGCAGTAAATGATGCATGTCCGCTACCGCGAGATGATCCCGTGATCGATCGCGTATTTGACCAGGGCCGCCGGTTTGTCGATGTTGAGTTTGCGCCGGATGCTCAGGCGATGGGTTTCTACCGTGCGCACGCTGATGTCCAGTTCGCGGGCCATCTCCTTGTTGTTCAGCCCTTGAGCCATCTTGTACAACACCTGGCTCTCACGCGGTGTCAGCTCGTTGTCGGTATTTTTATCGGCGATGAGCCGCTGGGCGATCTCGGCACTGTAGAACGTGCCGCCACTGGCGATGGCTTCGATCGCCGCGATGATTTCCCGCGACGGTGAGTTCTTCAGTACATAGCCGCTGGCCCCCGCGCGAACGGACTCACTCACGTATTCATTATTGTCGTACATGCTGAGCACCAGCACCTTGAGCGACGGGTACTGGCTGCGCAACACCCGGGTCAGCTCGAGCCCGTTCATGTCCCGCAGGCTGATGTCGACCAGCAACAGGTCCGGCTGGCAGCGTCCGACCATTTCAATGGCATCCGCGCCACTCTCGGCTTCGCCCACCACTTCCAGGGGGGCCATGACCGCCAGCAGTGCTTTGATCCCGTCGCGGACCAGGGCGTGATCGTCGACCAGGGCGACGCGGATCGGGTAGGGCAGGTTCATCGCGGGTATTCACTCTTGTTGTCAGGGGGCGAGTCAGCGTGTTGTACCGGGCATTCTCATTGGCAACCAAACGTCCAGCTCACTTCTTCCCGGCATCGAGATCAGGTCGAATCGTCCACCAAAATGCTCGACACGCTCACGGATATTACGAAGGCCAATGCCCGCATGACGACGTTCGACCTGGGCGACGTTGAAACCGATACCGTCATCGACCACCGTCAACCGTACGGAGTCTTCGGACCCGTGCAGGGTAATGGAGACGTTTTTAGCCTGGGCGTGTCGTTCAATATTAGTCAGGCCTTCTTGCACGATGCGAAACAGCGAGACCGCTGCCCCATCAACCAAGTGACAGTCGAATTCGTTGTCGTTAAAAGTCACCACCAGGCCGCTGCGTTGCTCGAATTCTGCGGCGAGTTGACCGATTGCCGCCGGCAGGCCCAGGGTGTCGAGCAGCGAGGAACGCAGGTCGTGGGAGAGGCTGCGAACCTCGCCAATCGCTTCCCCCAGGCGTTCCGTGGCGTCTCTCAGCGTACTCAAACCCTTGTCGTGTGCTTGCCCTTTCTCGAGCAGATGGCTGGCCAGTTCGAACTGAAACTTGATGGAGACCAGTAGCTGGCTGATGCCGTCGTGCAGTTCACGGGAAACCCGAGATCGTTCTTCCTCTTGCAAGCTGACGATACGCTGAGTCAGGCGCTGAAGTTTTTTGTCGGCCAGACGATGCTCGCTGACGTTCAGCGTCATGCCGCTGGCGAAGACAAACAGCACCGCCACGAGGGCCACCGCGGCAATCGCCAGCATGGTTTTACGAATGCCCTGGGCCACTTCGTCACGCGCCTGCTGGGTCGCGCGCTCAACGTCTTCAAGGTAGATGCCGGTGCCGAGCATCCAGCCCCAACGATCCAGCATCACCACATAGGCGAGTTTGTCGGTCACCTGGCCGGAAGAGGGTTTGTTCCAGGCATAGCGCTGAAAGCCTTCGCCCGATTGCGCAGTTTTGAGCAACGCCTGGATCACAGGCAAACCGTGAGGGTCCTTCATGTCCCACAGGTATTTGCCCACCAGATCCGACTGGCGCGCGTGCATCAGGCTGCGTCCTTCGTGGTCGTAGACGAAGAAGTAGCCATTGATGCCAAAGCTGAGCTTGCGCAGTTCTTCCAGCACTTGTTGCTGTGCGTGTTCGTCACCGTGGCCGTCGTCGTACAGCGGTTCGATCAGGCTTTGCGCCATTTCGACGTAGTTCTTAAGTTCTGCGCGCTTGCTGGCCAGAATGCTGTCTTCGATCAGTTGCGCCTGTTGTTCACCCAGTTGCCGGTTCATGGAAATCACCAGCGCGCAGATGACGGCGATGGCCAACACCAGCGGCAGAATCCCGAGCGCGACGATTTTGTGTTTGAGCTGCATCTCTGCTCCTGACCGGACCGAGGGAAGGCGAAGGCCCGGCATCATATGCCAAAGATACGCGCGTCCAGTAGCGGTGCTGGACGGAATGACCTGTGGCTCAGTTGAAATGCAAATCCTGTGGGAGCGAGCCTGCTCGCGAAGGCGGTACATCAGACGACATCGATGTTGAATGACAGATTGCATTCGCGAGCAGGTCGGATCGCCGCACCGTCGCTCCTACAAGAAGATCAGCGGCGTCTACGTAGAACTACGTAGACGCCGCGTACGTAGTAACGCGGATTTATTTGTAGACGGCATGCGGGGATATTGGGCCAGCTCCGCACAGCGGACACAATTATAAAAATTACCGCCGCAGTCCACTGGCTGTCGGCAGGAGACACGCTATGCCCCGTCTGGCTAAACACCTCGCCTGGTTTGCCGTGGCTGTCCTGGGAGCGTTTGCGCTAAGTGTCGTGGCCCTGCGCCGCGGCGAAGCGATCAATGCCCTCTGGATCGTAGTCGCAGCAGTCGCTATCTATCTCGTCGCATACCGCTACTACAGCCTGTTCATCGCTACCAAAGTGATGCAACTCGACCCCAATCGTGCCACGCCGGCTGTCGTTAACAATGACGGTCTGGACTACGTGCCGACCAACAAACACGTACTCTTCGGTCACCACTTCGCCGCCATCGCTGGCGCGGGGCCGCTGGTCGGTCCGGTCCTGGCGGCGCAGATGGGTTACCTGCCCGGTACGCTGTGGCTGATTGCCGGCGTGGTGCTGGCGGGTGCCGTTCAGGACTTCATGGTCCTGTTCATGTCCACCCGCCGCAACGGTCGTTCCCTGGGCGACATGGTCCGTGAAGAAATGGGCCGCATCCCCGGCACCATCGCGCTGTTTGGCTGCTTCCTGATCATGATCATCATCCTCGCGGTGCTGGCGCTGATCGTTGTAAAAGCCCTGGCCGAAAGCCCGTGGGGTATTTTCACGGTGATGGCGACCATCCCGATCGCGATGTTCATGGGCATTTACATGCGCTACATCCGTCCGGGCCGCATCGGCGAAATCTCGGTTGTCGGCGTGCTGTTGCTGCTGGGTTCGATCTGGCTCGGCGGGCAGATTGCCGCTGATCCAGTCTGGGCCAAGGCGTTCAGTTTCACCGGGATTCAGATCACCTGGATGCTGATCGGCTACGGTTTCGTCGCCGCGGTATTGCCGGTGTGGCTGATTCTGGCGCCGCGTGACTACCTGTCGACCTTCCTGAAAATCGGCACCATCGTGGCCTTGGCGATCGGCATTCTGATCACCATGCCCGACCTGAAAATGCCGGCGCTGACCCAGTTCATCGATGGCACCGGGCCGGTGTGGAAGGGCGGGCTGTTCCCGTTCCTTTTCATCACCATCGCCTGCGGTGCAGTGTCCGGCTTCCATGCGCTGATCGCTTCCGGGACCACACCGAAACTGTTGGCTAACGAAGGCCATGCCCGTTACATCGGTTACGGCGGCATGCTGATGGAATCCTTCGTAGCCATCATGGCCATGGTTGCCGCGTCGGTGATTGAGCCAGGCGTCTACTTCGCCATGAACAGCCCTGCGGCGCTAGTCGGCGCGGATGCTGTTTCGGTGGCTCAGACCGTCAGCAGCTGGGGCTTTGCAATTACCCCGGAAGCGCTGCAAGCGGTGGCCAAGGACATCGGTGAAACCACCATCCTGGCCCGTGCCGGCGGTGCGCCGACCCTGGCAGTCGGTATTGCGCAGATCCTGCACCACGTTCTGCCAGGTGAAAACACCATGGCGTTCTGGTACCACTTCGCGATCCTGTTCGAGGCGCTGTTTATCCTGACCGCCGTCGACGCCGGTACCCGTGCCGGACGTTTCATGTTGCAGGATTTGCTCGGCTCCTTCGTGCCATCCCTGAAGCGCACCGAGTCCTGGACCGCCAACCTGATTGCGACCGCCGGTTGTGTGGCGATGTGGGGTTATCTGCTGTACCAGGGCGTGATCGATCCACTGGGCGGCATCAACACCTTGTGGCCGTTGTTCGGTATCTCCAACCAGATGCTCGCTGGTATCGCACTGATGTTGGCGACCGTAGTGCTGATCAAAATGAAACGCCAGCGCTACGTCTGGGTCACCATGCTGCCCGCTGTGTGGCTGCTGATCTGTACCACCACCGCAGGCTTCATCAAGCTGTTCGATGCCAACCCGGCGATCGGTTTCCTGGCCTTGGCCAAGAAGTACAGCGATGCTCTGGCCAACGGTCAGATCCTCGCGCCGGCCAAGAGCATCGACCAGATGCAGCACGTGATCTACAACGCCTACACCAACGCAACGCTGACCGCGCTGTTCTTGCTGGTGGTCTTCAGCATCCTGTTCTTTGCACTCAAGGTCGGTATCGCCGCCTGGGGCACTAAAGAACGTACGGATAAAGAAGCGCCATTCCAGGCACTGCCGGACGCTTGATCGAGGATTGCAGCATGTTCAATGACCTGAGTCGCCTCGGTAAATACCTCGGTCAGGCCGCGCGCCTGATGGTCGGCATGCCCGACTACGACACCTACGTCGAGCACATGCAAACCAAGCACCCGGACAAACCGGTGATGAGTTATGAGGTGTTCTTTCGGGAACGCCAGGAAGCTCGTTACGGAAGCAAGGCCGGGCCGAAGTGCTGTTGATGGTCGGTGGCAGTGATGCCACCTGAATAGCTAATAAAGAACCCGGCTGATGAGGCCGGGTTTTTTTTGAGTGAATGGCATTGGCCGATCCGTGTTGTGTCAGCTTGCCGGGATGGTTTCGAGCGTTTCGAGATCCAGCAGGGTGAAATAACCACGCTCCGGCCGCCAGCCACCCGTATCGATGTGAATCACATTGCCCAGACTGACGGGCATATAAAGCGGCGTATGCCCTACCACCAGTGCGCGCAGGCCTTCAACGCCATGCGTCTCCTGCTGATCGATCCGCCTTCGTGACCACATGCAGTAGTGCTGCACCTCCTGCAGATGCCTGTTGCTTTCCGGCGACTCCAGTTCCTTTCGCAGTTGCTGCCATGATGGAAATGGACAATCGGCGTGCAAGATGCCGATCAGGCCGTATGCTGTTTCAACTTCGATCGCGATAGGAAGCTTGGCGAACTGCGCCGCGAATGCTTGCTTCTCGAACAGCGACAGGCCCGTGAACCATGAGCCCCCGTTGAGTATCCAACTGTCGATGTCGCAGGTATCGAAATACACCACGTAGTCGTCATGGTTGCCTCGCACCGGGTGGAACCATGGTTTGTTCAGCCAATCGAGCGCGTCACGGCACTCGGGCCCGCGGTCAATCAGATCGCCAACACTGAACAGCCGATCTACCAAGCGGTTGAACCCGACTGCATCCAGCGCGGCCTGCACCGCAGTGAAATGGCCATGAATATCACCGACCGCGAAATCTCGGCCGGCAACATTTGCGGCGAAGTGCTTCACGCGCGACATCTCTAAAGTTTCGAGCATGGGATTGCCACTCCGGCAGCTCCCCAACGGGCTAGTCAGTTGAGTTTAGGCCAAGAAGTGGTACTCGACCTTTACCGCCTGCCCGACAGGCTGCCCGAATCAAACACCGTCAGAGCAAGTAGGCCGTTGCTTGCCCGAAATGGTTGTCCTGCACTCCGGCGATAAGGTGCAGAGGCATGTGTTGCGCATCCATGGATGGAACTTCGACTTTGAAACTATCCACTATTTGGGTATGGCGCTCACTCAGCCCGGTCGACACTTCGACAAGAGCCTTGGCCATTCTCGCGTGGTTCACTGCGATTTCATTGAGAGTTGACACGTTACATCTCCCGGTGACTGACCAAGCGCATCGCTGGCGTCCTAAGCATTAATGAAAGGGCTGCCCCGTCAGAATTACGTCGTTCTGGGGCTGCTACGAGCGTCTTCTGCAAACCTTAAGCCAGGAATAGTCAAAAAAATCGCGCGGCGTTTCTGATGCGACGAATGGTGATGCCGCCCTAGCGGGTGGCTTTTAAGGGGTTATTTCCCGAGCTTATAAGACCGAGAAAAAGGTGATTAGACGTGCCGAAGTAGTTTTGTTAAAAAAATAGTGCATGGCTGCTTTTGACGTGCCAATGCATCTCCATTCGGTTAGATGGAAATCGCCCAACATTGAACTGGGCAACGATCAATGAGTCTGATGCCGATACAGGGATAAGTAACTGCGACTTTGGCCAACTGCTCGCGCACAGAGGCATTGGGCTCATTGATCCCCTTTCACTTCCGCAGTTTGATCCTTTCGAGCGAACAACATCGCACAGCGTTCTGCTGGTTGCTCGGGCGACGCCGCGCGACAGTCACCCCTTTTAGGACAAAGAAGTATCATGTGGATTTTGAAAGTAGCGGTGACTCGACCCATTTTCCGCCAATGGTTGATTACCGCTTCTATCGGCCTTTTTTCAGTGGCGGGCGGTGCACAGGCTCAAACCTCGCCACAGGTGAATCAAGAGATAAAGGGCTTGCTGGATTATGTGGAGCGCAGTGAATGCAAGTTCGTGCGCAACGGCAGTGAATACCCTGGACCCCAGGCTCGGTCACATCTGGAAAAGAAGCTGAATTATCTAGAAGGCAAGAACCTGGTGAGCAGCGCAGAAGACTTCATCGACCTCGCTGCCACTAAAAGCAGCATGAGTGGCAAAGCCTATGAAGTGCGTTGCTCAACAGGCGTCCAGCCGACGAGCACCTGGCTGAAGACAGAGCTACAGAGACAACGCCAGCACCATTGAGCCTACCCCCGAAACGAGAAAGCCCGGGCTACCTGCCGTAATCCTGTTCACTTAAAGTTGGGTACATATCCGTTACCGCAGCAACGGATATACACACCAACCAATCACCGCACCTGATACCCAATCATTCAGCAAATGCGCATATCGCCCAGGTTAACAAAACATAACGTGGCGTCGATTGTCAGACCTTTCCAAACCCCGATAGGATAAGCCAGCTTCCGAAGGGGCTCTAGATTGCGTATTTCAGGACAATGCTACAGAAATGGCAATCCCAGACAGCAGCCCTTACGGCGCCCTGAAAGGTTGAACGACCTAACAATAATAATGGGGGAAGGTCTATGAGTGAGCCTGTCATGGGTGTGGGTATCTGCCGCCCGCCGGCACTACGCAAATTCGCGTTGCTGGCTACAGCGCTCTCGCTGTTGGGCTGTGCCGCGCTGTCGGCACCTGCGCTGGCCGCTGCTGCGCCAGCATCCGACATTGTTTATTCCGTTGAATCTGCCAAAGCCAGCAAGAGCCTGATGCTCGACGTCGTGCACGCCGGCAAGCGCCTGGTGGCGGTCGGGGATCGCGGGCACATTTTGTATTCCGATGACCAGGGCGCGACCTGGACCCAAGCCAAGGTACCGACGCGGCAACTGCTGACGTCGGTGTTTTTCGTCGACGACAAACACGGTTGGGCCGTCGGCCATGACGCGCAGATCCTCGCGAGCGAGGACGGCGGCGTCACCTGGACCAAGCAATTCGAAGACCTGAAACGCGAATCGCCGCTGCTCGACGTCTGGTTCCAGGACGTCAACAGCGGCTTTGCCGTGGGTGCTTACGGTGCGCTGCTGGCAACCACCGACGGCGGCAAAAGCTGGGAAGACGCCAGCGATCGTCTGGACAACGAAGACCAGTACCACCTCAATGCCATCGCCGCGGTCAAGGATTCCGGTCTGTTCATCGTCGGCGAGCAGGGCAGCATGTTCCGCTCCGCCGACTGGGGCCAGACCTGGGAGAAGCTTGAAGGTCCCTATGAGGGCTCACTGTTTGGCGTGATCGGCACCGCTCAAGCTAATACGCTGCTGGCCTACGGGCTGCGGGGCAATCTGTTTCGCTCCACCGATTTCGGTACGACCTGGGAGCCGGTTGAGCTAAACGCCGCTCGCGGTGCGCTGGAGTTCGGTCTGTCCGGCGCGACGCTGCTCGACGACGGTTCCATCGTGATCGTCGGCAACGGTGGCTCGGTGATCCGCAGCAACGACAACGGCGAAACCTTCAGCGTGTTCAACCGTACGGATCGCATTTCCGTTTCGGCAGTCACCGCAGCAGGCAACGGCAATCTGATTCTGGCAGGACAGGGTGGCATTCGCGTCACTTCGCCAACCGGCGCAGAGAATGGAAAAAATGGGTCGTCCAAATGAGCCGGGCAAATAATAAGAAGGCGGGTCTATGACATCCTTGAGCACTCATCATCATGACAAGGCGACGTTTCTCGAACGCCTGATTTTCAACAACCGCCCGGCAGTGATCGTTATCTGCCTGCTGGTCAGTATTTTCCTGTTCTGGCAAGCGACGCTGATCCGGCCGTCCACCAGTTTCGAAAAAATGATCCCGCTCGAGCATCCGTTCATTCAAAAGATGATGGAGCATCGCAATGATCTGGCGAACCTGGGCAACACGGTGCGCATCTCGGTGGAAGCCACTGATGGCGACATCTTCTCCAAGGAGTACATGGAGACTCTGCGTCAGATCAATGACGAGGTGTTCTACATTTCCGGTGTGGACCGTTCCGGTCTCAAGTCGCTGTGGAGCCCGAGCGTACGCTGGACCGAAGTGACGGAAGAGGGCTTCGCCGGTGGTGAAGTGATTCCGCAGAGCTACAACGGTTCCCAGCAAAGCCTCGACCTGTTGCGCAACAACGTGCTCAAGTCCGGTCAGGTCGGGCGTCTGGTGGCCAACGACTTCAAATCGAGCATTGTCGATATCCCGCTGCTGGAGTCCTACCCGGACCCGCAGGACCAAGGCAAGTTGTTGGCGCTGGACTATCGCAAGTTCTCTCACGAACTCGAAGACAAGATCCGCAACAAATTCGAAGCCCAGAACCCTAACGTGCAGATCCACATCGTCGGTTTCGCCAAGAAAGTCGGCGACCTGATCGATGGGCTGGTCATGGTGGTGATGTTCTTCGGCATCGCCTTCATCATCACGTTGATCCTGCTGTACTGGTTTACCAACTGCATGCGCAGCACCGTGGCGGTGTTGAGTACAACGTTGGTGGCGGTGGTCTGGCAGCTCGGTTTGATGCACTTCTTTGGTTTCGGGCTCGATCCCTACTCGATGCTGGTCCCGTTTCTGATATTCGCCATTGGTATTTCCCACGGCGTACAGAAAATCAACGGTATTGCCTTGCAGTCCAGTGAGGCAGACAACGCCTTGACTGCGGCGCGGCGCACGTTCCGTCAGCTGTTCCTGCCAGGGATGATTGCGATCCTCGCGGATGCGGTGGGTTTCATCACGCTGCTGATCATCGACATCGGCGTGATTCGTGAACTGGCCATCGGCGCGTCCATCGGCGTGGCGGTGATCGTGTTCACCAACCTGATCCTGCTGCCGGTGGCGATTTCCTACGTCGGCATCAGCAAACGTGCCGTCGAACGCAGCAAGAAAGACGCGCACCGCGAACACCCGTTCTGGCGTCTGCTGTCGAATTTTGCCAGCCCGAAAGTGGCGCCGGTGTCGATTGTTTTGGCCTTGTTGGCCTTCAGCGGTGGCCTCTGGTACAGCCAGAACCTGAAAATCGGTGACCTGGATCAGGGCGCTCCGGAACTGCGCCCGGACTCGCGCTACAACAAGGACAACAACTTCATCATCAGCAATTACTCCACCAGTTCCGACGTGTTGGTGGTGATGGTCAAGACCAAGTCCGAAGGCTGCTCGCGCTACGAAGCCATGGCGCCGATCGACGAGCTGATGTGGAAGATGCAGAACACCGAGGGCGTGCAGTCGGCGATCTCGCTGGTGACCGTATCCAAGCAGATGATCAAGGGCATGAACGAAGGCAACCTGAAATGGGAAACCTTGTCGCGTAACCCGGACGTGCTGAACAACTCGATCGCTCGAGCTGATGGTCTGTACAACAACAGTTGCTCCCTGGCGCCGGTGCTGGTGTTCCTCAACGATCACAAGGCCGCCACTCTGGATCGCGCCGTGCATGCGGTGCAAGACTTCGCCAAGGAGAACAACAAGGAAGGCCTGGAATTCATCCTTGCCGCCGGTAACGCCGGGATCGAGGCCGCCACCAACGAGGTGATCAAGGAATCCGAGCTGACCATCCTGATCCTGGTGTACATCTGCGTGGCGACCATGTGCATGATCACCTTCCGCTCCTGGGCAGCGACGTTGTGCATCGTGCTGCCGCTGGTCCTGACCTCGGTACTCGGTAACGCCCTCATGGCCTTCATGGGCATCGGCGTGAAAGTCGCAACCCTGCCGGTTGTGGCACTCGGGGTGGGGATTGGCGTGGATTACGGCATCTACATCTACAGCCGTCTGGAAAGCTTCCTCCGTGCCGGTCTGCCGTTGCAAGAGGCGTACTACCAAACGCTGAAGTCCACCGGTAAAGCCGTGCTGTTCACCGGTCTGTGCCTGGCGATCGGCGTGTGCACCTGGATCTTCTCGGCCATCAAGTTCCAGGCCGACATGGGCCTGATGCTGACCTTCATGCTGCTCTGGAACATGTTCGGCGCACTGTGGCTACTGCCAGCGCTGGCACGGTTCCTGATCAAACCTGAGAAACTGGCGGGGCAGAAGGGCAATTCGTTGTTTGCTCACTGATGCCTGGCTGAAATAGAAAAGCCGCAACCAAGGTTGCGGCTTTTTTACATCTCAAAATTGACGCTGAACCCAATGTGGGAGCGGGCTTGCTCGCGAAGCTGTTGATTTTGCCGTTGCCGTTGCCGTTGCCGTTGCCGTTGCTTTGGC